>JBAULD010000986.1:0-8136 GCA_049578005.1 Polyangiaceae bacterium | reverse complement strand
GAAATGAACTACTGGGTCGCCGAGCCGACGAACCTGGGCGAGTGCGTGGAACCCCTCGTCGCGATGGTCCGCGATTTGGCCGAGACAGGCGCTCGTACGGCCAGGGTTCACTACGGAGCCCGCGGCTGGGTCGCGCACCACAACACCGACCTCTGGCGCGCCACCGCGCCGATCGACGGCGCCACGTGGGGAATGTGGCCGACAGGCGGCGCGTGGCTTTGCGTCGTCCTCTGGGATCACTACGACTACGGCCGCGATCGAGCGTATCTCGCAGAGATTTATCCGCTCCTCGTCGGGGCGGCCGAGTTCTTTCTCGACGCGTTGGTGGTCGAGCCGAAAACCCGTTGGCTCGTGACCTGTCCGTCCGTGTCCCCGGAGAACGTTCACCCCGGTGGTGCGTCTCTCTGCGCCGGACCGGCGATGGACCAGCAGATCCTTCGAGATCTCTTCGACCATTGCGTCGAAGCGTCCGAAATCTTGGGCGTGGACGCTCCGCTCCGCGACAAACTGCGCGAAGCACGCGCGCGACTCGCGCCCGACCAGATCGGCTCGGCGGGCCAGCTTCAGGAATGGCTCGAAGACTGGGACATGCAGGCGCCGGAAATGGATCACCGGCACGTGTCCCATTTGTACGGTCTCTTCCCCAGTAGCCAGATCACGGTCGACGGCACGCCATCGCTCGCCGCAGCAGCCCGCAAATCGCTCGAAATTCGCGGCGACGAGGCCACAGGCTGGGGTACGGCTTGGCGGCTGAACCTCTGGGCCCGCCTCGGAGAGGGGGAGCGCGCGTACAAAATCCTGCGCACGTTGCTCGGGCCGGAGCGGACGTATCCCAATCTGTTCGACTCGTGCCCTCCGTTTCAGATCGACGGCAACTTCGGCGGGGCGTCGGGCGTCGCCGAGATGCTGATGCAGAGTCACTCCGGCGTGATTCGTTTGCTCCCGGCGCTGCCGAAGGCTTGGCCCTCAGGCTCCGTTCGCGGCCTGCGGGCGCGAGGCGGCTTCGGCGTCGACATCGAATGGAAGGAGGGGCGGCTCGAAGCCGGCACGCTGCATGGCCCGCAGGGAGCCCGGACCGTCGTCCGATACGAGCGGCGCGACGTGCCGGTGGTCATCCCCGACGCCGGCCGTGTCCGGCTCTCGTTCGCGGACGAAACGTTCCGAGCGGAATGAGCCCTCGCTCACGCAAAGACGCGCAAGAAGACGAAAACGAGAACACCCGTGACCGACACGTAAAGCCAGATCGGCAGCGTGTAGCGGGAGATTGCCTTGTGCGACGGGAAGCGCCCCGACAAGGAGAAAAAGAGGCTCGAAAAGATCAGCGGTAGGACGACCGCGGAGAGGCCGATGTGCGTAATGAGAATGAAGAAATAAATAGGCCGAACGACACCCTGACCGGCGAACTTCGTATCGCCGTGGACCGCGTGGTAAACGATGTACGAAACGAGAAATAACGCCGACGAGCCGAGGGACGCGAGAACGAGCCGCATGTGCGAAAGCACGTCCCGGCGACGGATCGCTCGGTACGCCAGCACGAGGAGGACCGCGCTCGTGCCATTGAAGAACGCATTCCACGCCGGAAGCCACGAGACCCAACCCGGGATCTCCGCGGCCCTACCGTGCCCGTAGATGACCGTCAGGAGAAGAACGAGTACAGCGGCGCTCGCGGCGAGAATGACGAGAGTCGCCGTCTTCGGGCTCGTGTCTCGGAGCGTGCCGAATTGGATGGGAATGGGGCTCGCCATGGCCGGAGCGTATACACCACGAGCGGCTCGCACGCATCGCTCGGGGCCGGACGGGAGCCCGAATCTGCCGCCCCCCGGACCCACGCCTGGCCTTCTCGAGACGGAGGTCGACCGTGTTGGAGGGCGAGGAATGGCATTCGCTTCGGCACAGTGTAGGCTTTCGCCATGTACATCCTGCTTCACCTCGTCGTCCTGGCGCTCACGATCTTCGTGCTGTCGCGGATTGTCCCGGACGTGACCATCCGGAGCTTCGGAACGGCCCTGGGCGTAGCAGTCGTCTTCAGCGTCCTGAACTTCTTTCTCGGATGGTTCATTCGTGCCGTGCTGTTCGTTCCGGCGCTCTTGACGCTGGGGGTCCTATTCTTGTTCGTGCCGTTCATCGTGAATACGGCGCTGCTCTGGTTGACCGACAAGCTCATGGCGAGCTTCGAGATAAGGTCGCTCAAGGGATTGCTGATCTCTGCGGCCGTGATCACGCTCGTCAACGGCGTCTTTTACGCGCAGTCGTTCCGGGACGCCTGGTACGGGTACCCCGACGGGCGGGGGAACCCCGCGCTCGACGCAGGGCCGACCCACCCCCGCTGGATCTGAAGGCTCGGGTCATCGTGGGATTGAGGCTCTAGCCCACGGTCGCCGCATGTCCGTGTCCGTGCAGTCGTGTCTCCTGCCGGTCGGAGATCAGCAACCGAACGCCCGTCCCGAAGAGCATCGCGCCGAAGACGACGGCATAGACGCCGACGGTCCATAGGAGCGCGACCGCGCCTACGGCCGGGCTGGCGATCAGAAGAATTCCGAGCACGATCGACAAGAGCCCAGTGAGGCCGAGTAGCCACCGCCGCTCGAGCCCTTCCCAGGAGAAGGCGGCGACGAGCTCGAGAACCCCGAGCGCCAGCGCCCGTAGCGCGACGAGAAGGACCACCGCGATGAGCGTCACAGCGGGATAAGCCAGCGCGATGACGCCGAGCGCGATGCTCGCCAGACCCGCAAAGACGTACCAGCCCCACCGCTGCCCCGCACGACCGAGCTCTCCGGCGAGGACGAAATCGAGAACCCCGTCCGCGAAAGCGTAGACGGCGAAAATCACCACGAACGCGCTTGCCGCGATGTTCGGGCTACGGATGGCGATGACGCCGAAGACGACGGCGACGATGCCGCGAAGGAGCATGGCCCAGCCGACGTGGCGGGCGGTCGACTCGATCGGCGATCGAAAGAAGGGACGCATTGTCTGGGGATTGGCCATCATGATGACACCTCGTATCGGTGGTAGAGCGAGCACTCTTCGACCCGGCCGTGGCCACGTCTCGACGCTCGCGTTGGGACGTGAGGATGAGCGACAGCAAAGTCTTCTGCCCTCGCGCCACGCACTGCACCGAAGATGCCGAACTCATTGGTCGACTCGGCCGCACTCCCTCCAGCGGTCCCCCCTGCGTAACCGGCGAGGATTCGGCGCGTAGAAGAACCGAACAGGGATGAGGCGAATCGCCCGATGCGTGGATGGTCCGACAGTGTTGCATTGACCATGTGGGGTGGCATCGGTGAGAGTGTCGCCATCCGCGTAGCGGTCGCGGCGTTCCCCATGGTTCAGCCCAGTGACAAGGCACTCCCTCGACCCGCGCAAGAAGCCGGCGGGCGCTCGCAAGCGGTCGATCCCGCTCGCCGGGCGATCGACGAGGCGATGGAACGGTATGCCCGCGGAGAAGTCGCTGCCTTCGACCAACTCTACGGAATGGCGGCGCCTCGCGTCCGCGGCTTCCTCTTGCGCATGTGCGGCAATCTCGCCCTCGCAGAAGACCTGACGCAAGAGACGTTTCTTCGAGTTTCGCGCGCGCGGGGCAGCTTCGAAGAACGCGCCGCGGCGATCCCCTGGATACTCTCGATTGCCCGCAACGCTCTCTTCGATCACGTCCGGCGCGCGCGCACGCGGGGCGAGGTCGCCAGCAAGGGCGAAGCGTCTCCCGATCAGCTGGCGGATCCCGATACGCGGGGCGACGAAGTGCTGTCGGGGCGCGAACTGTTCGACGTCGTGCGAGCTGCGCTCGACGAGCTGACGGTGCAGCAGCGAGAGGCCTTCGTCTTGCTGCGCTTCGAGGGCATGAGCGTCGCCGAAGCCGCCATGGTGTTGGGGACCACGCCGGGTGCGGTCAAGATCCGGGCATTTCGAGCGTACGAAGCGCTGCGCGCGGCGATTGAAAAGAGCGCCGAGATCAAGGGGGAGCGCAATGCGCGATGATTTCGACATCGAGCGCCTCGCCGAGATCCCCGATCCATTCGCGGGCGACGCGGGGACACCCGTGCTCCGCCCGGACGGCCCGCCGTCGGTGGTCTCGGCGACCCGTTCGCGGGTGAAGGCGCTGCGGATGGCCGCCGCGGCCGCCGCGATCGCGTACGAGGCTGGCTGGCTGGCGATCGCCGGTCTGCGGCCCGACCTGCACTCGGCTCCCACGTCGGCCGTCGCGGCAGGCATCGTCGTTCCCTTGGCAGCGGTGGCGCTCGCGTGGGCCGCGGTGACCCGCCGCGGGGTGACCGTTTTCCCGAACGTGTGGCCCGCCGCCTGGGTGGCCGCACCGCCCCTGGTCTTCGGGCTCCTGACGCTCCTCCTGTTTCCCATGGCTCCCGAGGGAACTCCGTTTTGGGGCGGAGCCCTGCAGTGCATGACGAAAACGATGATCCTCACGGTCGGTCCGCTCGCGTTCGTCGCGTGGGCTTATCGGCGGGCGTTCGTGGCGGCTTCGCAGTGGCGGAGTGCAGCCCTGGGCGTTGCTTGCGGCGGTCTATCGGCCGCGACGATCTGCCTCGCTTGCCCGAATCAGTCCGCGCTCCACATCCTCGTCGGTCACGGCACGGCGATGATCGTCGGCGGGATCGTCGGGGGACTCCTCGGCTTGCGGCTCACGCGCGCGTGAGAGCGTCGAGGGGCTAGCGGATATCGAGACAGGCTTTCAGCCGGGGTCGTGAATCTTGCAGGCTCCGTCGGCGCATTGTTCGGTTCGGCCGAAGGCGCGGTATCGATATTTCGCGACGAGTCCGTACGCCCCATCGGCCACCTGGCGGACGCCGGGCACGTAGTAGAGCCAGCCCAGCCAGCCGATCAACGACAATTGCGTCACGATTCGCGCGAACGCCTCGGCACCTGCGAATACGCTGCCGTCGGGCATCACGACGTGCATCTTCTTCATCAGCGCGTCGCGGTGCAAAAGCGGGTACGGCTCGAGCGCTCCCTCTCGCTGAAAGTCGCGCAAAATAACGCGCTGACCGCCGAATACACGCTGGACCGCGAGCGCGGAGCGGGTGCAAAACGGACATGCCCCGTCGAAAAGGACCGTGAGCGGCGCGGAATTCCTCACGGACCAGAACATAAGGTCCTTCGGGCGCCCGGTCGATGGCTGGTCCATGGCCGCGCCCTTCCCGCGCTTTCTCAGACGACCCGCAAGCTGCGCCCCGCGAGGACCTCGTTGTGGCTCCCGGTGCGGTATCCCTGCAAGTCGAGCGTGACGTATGCGAAGCCGAAGCGCTTGCCCGCTTCCACGATCGCGTCGCGGAGGTCGAACGCTCGAGAAAGCTCTTCGCGAGCCACTTCGATCCGCGCGAGCGCCGGTTCTGCGGTTCGCCCCGCCGATTTGGCCGCCGAGGATCCGAGATCGTGCCAGCGTACGCGCACCTGCCGGAGGCCGAGGGTGCGAACTTCTGCCTCCAGCCCTCCGATCTGGGCGAGCCGCTCGCTCGTAACCGACGTGCCATAAGGGATTCGGCTCGACAGGCACGCGCTTGCCGGCTTGTCCCACGCCGCCAACCCCAATGCCTGAGCGCAGCGGCGCACGTCTTCCTTGTGGAGGCCGCATTCGACGAGCACGCTGCGCACGTTCGCGCGCTTGGCGGCTTCGAGACCGGGGCGGTGGTCGCCGAGGTCGTCGACGTTCGTGCCGTTGAGCACGAAAGCAAGGGACCACTCGAGTCGCTTGGCCTCGGCGATGTCGTAGAGCTCCGTTTTGCAGTGAAAGCAGCGATTCGGTGAGTTTTCCACGTATCCGGGCCGTTCGATTTCGTGGGACTCCACGAGCTCGTGGCGAGCGCCGATCTGCCTGGCGATGGCGATGGCCGCCTCTTTCTCGAACGGGGCAAGGCTCGGGGATACGGCGGTCATGGCGACGGCCCGTGCTCCGAGGACCTCGTGGGCGACCGCGAGTACCAGCGCGCTGTCCACGCCCCCCGAGTAACAGACGAGCGCCGAGCCCAACTGGGCGACCGTGTCGCGCAAGCGTTCGAGCTTCGGATCGGGTGGGGTCACGATCCGCTCTCTAGCATCGGGCCCCGCACTTCTCACGGTCGAGGGTCGCTTGCGCGTCGTCCAGCTAGGCTGCTAGCTTGTTCAGTATCGGTGGTCCGAACATGTCCCTTGCCCACGAAGTCGAAACCCTCCTCCTTCAGCTCGGTTCCTCCCGGGGAAAGCTACGGATTGCGCGTGCCGACGAGACTCCCTCACCTCATGCGCTCGCTCTCTCTTGGGCCGAGCTCGACGCCGTTTTGCCGGACGGCGGACTGCCGAGGGGGGTGGTGGAGCTCTCGGCTCCGCGAGCCCTGGGAGGGTCGACGAGCATCGCCCTCGCGGCGGTGCGTGCAGGGCAACGGCGCTCCAAGAGCGCTTGGTGCGCGTGGCTCGATCCGGAGGGTACATTGCATGCGCCAGGGGTAGTCGCCGCCGGAGTGGATCTCGCACGGATGCTCGTCGTGCGCGGACCGCGAGCGCAGCTCGGGCGCGTCGCGGTGAAGATGGTCGAATCCGGTGCGTTCGAAGTCGTGGTGATCGACTTCGACGCGGTCCCGGGAGCGGAGCGAGCCTCCTCGGGGACCGAGTCCGAAAATCGTGGGAGCAAAGGACGCCGAAGGGTGGGAGCGGAGGCGAAAGGTCAGCTTTTCGCCCGCAAGCTGGCGCTCGCCGCGGAACCAAGCGGCTCCACGGTGCTCCTTCTCACCGATGCCTCTCGGCCGCACTCCATCCCATGGCCCGTCGCGCTGCGCGTCGAGCTGTCGCGACCGAGCCCCTGCGATCTGGTCGTGCGCGTCGCAAAAGACAAGCGCGCTCGAATCGGACTCGCCAAAACGATCCCGTTTCAGCCTCCTGGTTTCGTGTTCGAGGAGAGCGCGGCCGCCGCCGTTTCTCTCTCTTCGAGGTGAGTCATGGGTCGTCGGATCGCTTGTATCGCGATAACGGGTATTCGACTCGAAATCGCGCGTGAGACTGCGCCACAATCTCCTCTCGCCGTGATCGTGGCTCGCCCGGGGAGCGCCGTGCAGACGGAGCGCGACGTTCTCGGCAGCACGCGAATCGATGTCGTGTCGAGCGAAGCGGGTGCGCTCGGAGTACGCATCGGGCAGACGGTGGCCGCCGCGCGCGCGAAGTGCGCAGAATTGAGCGTGCGGGTCGTCCCCAACGCGACCGTGCACGCGACCCTCGTGCGCATTGCAGAAGCGATGCTCGCGTTCGGACCGACGACCGCGTTCGACGTCGACCGAGACTTGGTCTGGATCGAGATAGGCGGTTGCGCGCATTTGCACGGCGGCGAAATCGAGCTGGCGCGTGCAATCGGCGCGGGAGTACGCGCGTTGGGGCATGCCTGTCGCGTCGCAGTGGCCGATGGGCCACGCGTGGCGTCCGCAGTCGCGCGCTTTTCGATGCGGAGACGCGAGAGGACCGGTCTGCCGTCGATTCCGGAGGAGCCCATCGTCGTCCCGGAAGGGAAGGGCGCTCTCGCCGTGCAGTCGTTGCCGATCGCCGCGCTCGCGCTCGACGAGAACGTGTCCGCGTGGCTGGCCGACCTCGGACTATCCACGTGCGGCGATTTGCAAAAGCTGCCGCGCCGGGCTCTCGGCATGCGCCTCGGAGAGCGTGCGCAAGACGTCATGCAATTTCTCGAAGGCCGGGATCACGCACCGCTCGAAGCATGGCGACCTCCGGAAGTGCCCGAAGAGCGTGTCGAGCTCGAGTGGGGCGCTCACTCGACCGAGACCCTCGCATTCTTCCTCAAGACATTGTGCGACCGACTCGCGGCTCGGCTCCAGGGACGTGCTCTCGGGGCGGCGAGCTTGGAACTCGTGCTCACGCTCGATCGGGCTGCCTCTCCTTCCGAACCGTGCAGTCCTCGTTTGGCGTTGTCGATCGTCCTTCCTTCCCCGATTTCGCGCGCATCGGATCTTTTGCCCGTCGTGCGGGCGCGACTCGAGGGCTGCTCGCTGCCGGCCCCGGTGCTCGCAGTGACGTTGCGGGCGCCCTCGCTCGAGCGCACGGCGGGGCGAACGATCGATCTGCTCGCGCCGGAACCGAAGGCAATTGGCGCGCTCCCGCGCCTCGTTGCGGAGCTATCGGCGGAGCTCGGAGAAGGAGTCGTCGGGACTC
>JBAULD010000985.1:0-2349 GCA_049578005.1 Polyangiaceae bacterium | reverse complement strand
GTGCCGAAGAGCAACTCGACGTCGATCGGCTTGCCGATCCAAGTGACGTGCGCGCACTCCGAGGGGGAGGGGGCGGCATGCCCGCTCATGACGAAGCAGCGAACCCCTGCGTGCTCGGCGATCGCCTGTCGCGCGAGCTCAAGCCCGGTCATCTCCCCCATCACCTGGTCCGTGAGCAGGATGTCGGGCGCGGTGGCGCGGAGCTTCGCGAGCGCCGGTAGAGGAGCCTCGCAGGTGTCGACCTCGTACCCTTCGAGGCGCAGCACGTAGGAGAGCGCTTTGAGTGTGCTGGCGTCATCATCGACAATGAGAATCCGCTTTGTCACGGCTACCCTGACTCCTTGGAACACTCGTTCGTCGAGCGTTTTGCGTGTCCAAAGATCACTTCACGCCCCAGTAGAACGCCGAGCAGGCGGCGCAGAGTCCGTGGCTCGTATACGGTGGCGGGGCTTTCGTCCACGCGGGTACCCAGTCCCAGCTCGCGCCCTCTGCGCGCCGGACACGCCGGCAGTTGCTGCACTGAAGGATCGTGCCATCGGTGCGCGCGTAGGAGGCAGGGGGAAGGTCGGATGGAACTCCGCAGTGCGGATGCTCGACCACTCTGCTGTGCTCGAGGAGGAGCCCCTCCGAGCCGAGCGGAAGTGCGCGAAGAAAGAACTGGCGAAAGATCTGGGGAGACGAACACTCATAGATTTGCTCGAAGATCTCTCTCCTTGCCAAGGCCACGGCAAAGCCAGTTTCGAAGAAGCTCCGGAGCGGCGGCGTGACCCCTTGCAGATAGAAGCTCCCATTCCCATAGCGTTGCTGTACGTCGGGAGCGCCGTTCGCGACAGCGAAGCGATGCCATGCCGGGTTCACCCACCGAATTCTGCATGCACGATCGATGGCGACGATTGTGAAGTCACAGCTCTCGAGGGCTTCCACGTTGAACCAACGTCCGACGAAGTCCCTTTCCATGCACGGGAGGGTATCAATAAACGTGCCATCACCGCAGAGGTGAGCTGGACTAGGCGCATAGTCGGCGCCGCCGCGCAGGCCCTTGCCATCGGTGCGCGTGCACGCAGGACGTGCGCGGCTCGCGCCCCGGCTCGCGGATGGCCAGGGCGTGGGTCGGCGTATTTCTCGGCGATCTCCTTCGCAATCGTCCCTATGACGGAAAGCGCCGCGAGATCGGCCTCGTCCGGGGGATGACGAGCCGCGACGGCAAGAGGTCCATCACCCGCGCGGTCCTCGGCGGCCCGACGAGCGGTTGCTGAAAGGTGTTCGCTCCAAACGTCCCTCCGCCGTCAACAGCCGAGCCGAGGGGGTTCGCCTTGTTGGTCGAATCGCCGGCCAACTGCCGGCTCTTGCTTGATCGATCGAAACGTGGATCGATCCCATATACGGGAGGACAAATGCCTGTTCCATCGACCCGTCCCGGATGGGGAGCCATCCCCTACGAAGGCGGAGTGACATTTCGCGTGTGGGCGCCATTCACGCCGGGGAATGTGGCGGTCTCCGGGGTGTTCAACGGATGGTCCACGACGTCGACGCTCCTCGCATCGGAAGGCGCATCGGGAACCTGGTCTGCCGATGTTCCGGGAGCAGCACCGGGGAACGAATACAAGTTCATCATGGACGGCTCTCCGAACTGGCGCCTCGACGCCCGGAGCCGATCCGTCACGGACGCGCAAGGCAATAGCATCGTCTACGATCCGAGGGCGTTTGTATGGCCGGCCGAGCAGTTCGCGATGCCCGCATGGAACCAGCTCGTTATCTACGAACTGCACATCGGCACCTTCTATGACATCACGCCCACTGCCCCAGGCACTTTTGCGAATGCCACACAAAAGCTGAGCTATCTCGCAGAGCTCGGAATCAACGCCATCGAAGTCATGCCCGTGCACGCCTTTGCCGGCGCGTACGACGAGGGGTACGACGTGGCGAATCCCTTCGCCGTCGAAAACGTGTATGGCGGCGCGGACGCCTTCAAGAGCTTCATCGCCGCGGCTCACGCGCAAGGCATCGCCGTCATCCTGGACGTCGTCTACAACCACTGGGGTCCCGACGAGCTGACACTCTGGCAGTACGACACCTGGTCCGAAAACGGCTACGGCGGTATCTACTTCTATGAAGACTGGCGCTCGTGGACGCCGTGGACCACCATGGGACGTCCCGACTACGGACGGCCGGAAGTTCAAGCTTACATCCAAGACAACGCGTCGATGTGGCTGAACGAGTTCCAAGTCGACGGGCTGCGCTGGGATTCCGTGGCCTTCACGCGGAACGTCTACGGAAACGACAACGATCCCGGTAACGACTTGGCCGACGGCTGGAAGCTCATTCAGTCCGTCAGCGACAGCAAGAACG
>JBAULD010000984.1:0-2616 GCA_049578005.1 Polyangiaceae bacterium | reverse complement strand
CGGTAGGTCGAATCGACGGCCTCCCGATGCTTGTCGAGGAGTTCGATGGTGAGCTCGAGGAAGCGCTTGCGCATCGTTCCTCCCCAGTCCGCGGCCAGCCCTTCCGTCCCCGGAAACGGCGCAATCGCGTCTTGGGTCCAATGTTTGAACATTGCTTGTTGCATTTGCAACGATGACTCCGCCGCCTTGCGTGAGACCTCGAGAATCTGGTCCAACATGGGTCCTCCGATTTCGCACTTTGTAGTGAGCGCGAATCGAGTAGCACTCGGACGATCGATGGCAAGGCGGCTCGTGCGTTGTTTGTTTTCGGCGAATTCATCCGCGAGCGTACGAGTCCGGTCGAGCAGAGTCGTCGCTGTCGGAGCCTCGGGGCGTCAAGGCTAGGTAATTCTCTCCATGAGAATTGGACGGCGGGACCCTACTCGAGCGAGCTGGCCCAGCGCGTCGCGATCACCGACGAGTAGACGCAGACTCCTACGAGAAAGGGGCCGATGCGTACGACGTCCGGCGACGGAAGCTCGGTTTGGATGATCTGTACGACCGTGCTTCCGGCGACGAGCGCGAGAGCCAGGAAGAGTGCGGCTTGGGGAAGGCCCAGGACAGCCCAGGCCAGCGCACCGATGCCCGGTGCGACAGCGAGAAGCGCGCGAGAGAGGCCGGCGTGCTGCTCTGCGAACTTGTGCTGCATATGGCTCTCGACCACCGTGAGGTGAAGCATCATCGGGAGGGCGAAGAGCAAGAGCTGCCTGGCCCCGTGCTCCGCTTCCAGCGCCAAGGCGCCGCCGATGAACACGCCATAGACGCCTTGGGGCACTACGTATGCGCGGTACCGGGCGCGGGGGTGGCCCATCCTCGCTGCGAACGCAGCAATGACGTACCACCAGGTTGCCCCAACGAGCACGATGGCAAAGAGAGACTTCTCGTAGGTCGGGCCGATCGGGACCGTCGAATGCACATACTCACCGCCGACGCCGGTGAGCTCGACCATCAGATCGACGATGACGTAAGCCAGGCTCGCGCCCGCTGCGAAGCTCTCGGTGGCGCGGATGCGATGGTGCGACCAGCGGCGCAGCGCTCGGCCGAACGGCGCCGCAGCGGCCAGCGCGAAGGCAGAAACGACTGCAGAGACGTCGCGGGCGTCGAGGGCCACCATGGATTGCACTCGTTGCAAGACTCGTGGCTTCGGACCGCGTGCGCGGGCTCGAATCCGCCGACGGAGCCCTTCACGCCACAGCCGAGTCGGAGGCGCGGCATGTGGGTTGCGACGCGTGCCGGAATGCGCTCGCTGGTCGAACTTCTCATCGGCATCGCGGCCAGCGGGCTGGCCAAGCTTCTCATCCCCTGGAAGGCTCCAGGCGAACTCGCCGCGACAGTGCTCCTCGCCGTTGTCGGCTCGTTCATGGCGGGCGCATTCGCGCGGACCTCGGCCAACGAGCCCACGTTCATCGCCGCTTCGATCGGAGCGCTCGCGGTCGCCGGGACCTTCCGCTTGGTCCTGCGGCGCCGCGAGGGCAATCGACAGACCGGAGCAGGGGGCAGCCTTCCTGCACGGTGACGCCGGCGCCCTGGCCGCGGATGCTGCGCGGTCACTTCAAGCACGCAGAGGCGACGCGAAGCCCTTCGTTCATGCCGCCACGCGCGCGCCGCGCACCGTTTGTCGGACGGCTTTGGCCAGAGCGAGGATGCGGTCGATGCTGTGCTTCGCGTCCTCCGCCGCGGCCCGCCGTTCTCCCACCGCGTCGTAGGCGAGGTAGTCCAAATTCACGGTAAGTGCCGACACGGCATCGATCATGGAATGACAGGCTCGATCGAGCCACTCGGGCGAGTCATCCAATCTCGCGCCGGTTTCCACCACGCCACTCTCCCCCGCTTCCGTCATTGAGGCCTCCCGCTCCCTCATCTTCGTTGCAGCTATCGCGCCATCGCGGAAAGTTGCAATTAGCAGAGGGCGACCGGCGCAACGCATGCGCGGCGCACGCATTCTTTGCTCGACTGCCAATTTCAAGATAGGGATTGCGACGGAAACGACAGCTGCACCCCTCACGGAGCTCTCACTTTCGTGAGCGCTCGCAAGAGGTCCCTGGATGTCACGACGCCTTCGACGTGCCTCTCTGCCGTCACGACCGGGAGACACGAAACACGGCGCGCCAGCATCACGGCGGCGGCATCTGCCACCGAATCGTCCCCGTGGGCAACCACGAGATCCCGCGACATGATCTGGTGCACACGCTTTTTGAGGGTCGCGAGATCCTGAGGGCGCTCGGCGAGCGTATCGATGAAGGGACTCGCCTCCCGAAGCACGTCGCGGTCGGAGATCACCCCGACCAGCTGGCCGTGGAGTACGACGAGCAGGTGGTGGAACCCGTGTTTGTCGAAGAGCTTGCGAACCGCGACTACGTCATGGTCCGGCCCGACGGTGACTACATCGCGGGACATGATGTCGGCGACGCGCATGGCAGTGCTCCGCTCGAGGTGGCGCTTTTCCGTGGTCCAGCGGGGGGGGGAGCAACGGACGCGCCATCGTCCTTTTCATTCCACCTTCCGGGAGCCTAGCAAGAAACCCGGATTCCACCTTCCGGGAGCCTAGCAAGAAACCCGGATGGACGGCGGGCTGCG
>JBAULD010000983.1:0-7596 GCA_049578005.1 Polyangiaceae bacterium | reverse complement strand
GAGCGATCACGACGGAGAGCGCTCTGGAGGCGCGGAGTCGAGTCATGTTTCCGGAACGTGCAACGCCCGAACCGCGAACCGCACATCACGAGTTGCCGCGGCGACTTGCCAATCGCAGACTCGGCGTTTCGTGCGATTGTGTCGACAATGTCGCAAGCTGGAGCGCGCGGCTCGACACCGTTTGTTGACGTTGCTTGCCAAACGCAATTCGCGACTCCACGTTCGCGCCCATGTCGCAGTTCCGTCGCATCACACGAAAGTATTCGAAGACAATCGCAGAACGACTTCGTCCCGCCTCCCGTGCAATGGTCACTCGTTCGCGCTCCGCGGCGCTGGCGTGCGCGCTCGCCGCATGCGGCGGTTCGGGCGGCGCACCGGTTACGTCCGGAGTCGTCGATCTCGACGGCTCCGCGGCCAATGCGTACAAGGCCGGAAGCGCGGCGGACGCATCCGGTTCGAACGGCGAGAGCGACGGCGCCGCACATGCCGACGCGGAGGACACGGTCGCGTACGGTGGATTCGGCGAGGCAGGAGTGGACGCCGCCTCCACTCCGAGCGCGACGCAGACGTTCGTTCGATTCGCGGATTGGGCGCCGGACGCGCCCTCGGCGGGATTCGACTTCTGCCTGGCTCCGACGGGCACGACGCAGTGGATGGGTCCCCTCTTGCAGCAGGACCTGCCGGCTGGATCGCTCGGGCCGGGCGGACCCAACGGACTCGAGTTTCCGACCGTCACGACGTACTTCGCGATTGCGCCCGGGGACTACGATTTGCAAGTCGTGGCGACCGGCAGCACGGACTGCACGGCGGGCACGATTCCGGTCACGATGGGCCTACCCTTCTTGGCCGCGGGTGCATATACGACGTTTGCCTTGATGGGCGATGTGCAGCCGACGGGCGATGACGCGAGCCTGGCGGTCGGGGCGTTCCCCGACGACTCGACCGCACCGGGCGGCGGCGCGCTCGTTCGGGCGATCAATGCCATTCCGTCGCTCGCGTACATCGATGTCGGCTCGGGGAGCGTGGGGGCCAACAATCTGGTCCCCGTGTTCGCAGACGTGCCCTTCGGGACCGCGAGCTCCACGCTCGTCGACGGTGGGGCTGCCGACCCGAACGGGTACACCGCCTTTTCGCCCACGCCCGACGTCCAATTCAGTGCTCAGGCGAGCGGTACGGGCACCGACAGCGCGACGGCGACGCACGTGGTCGTCGGCGCTGGGACGGTGATGACCCTGGCGCTCATCAACGGTCAAAACGGCGGCAAGCCGCCCCAGTTTCTCGTCTGCTCCGACAACGGCCAGGCGCTCGGGTCGATGTCCCCGTGCAAAGTCTTTCCCCAGTGAGCCGCGTCAGCGCGCGACGGGAAACTTCGACAGCTTGCGCTGAAGGCTGCGCCGGTGGATTCCGAGCAGCCGGGCCGCTTGCGAGACGTTGCCGTGGCAGTCGGTGAGTACGCGATGAATGTGCTCCCATTCGGTCCGCGCCAGGGACGCGACTTCGTGCTCGATCGTCACCGGGTCATCGGGTGGCTTGGTCGTGCGGGCGAACGCGGCGAGAATCTCGTCGACGTCGGCGGGCTTGGTCAGGTAGTGGGTGGCGCCGAGGCGAATGGCCTCGAGCGCCGTGGCGATGCTGCCGTACCCGGTGAGGATGACGACGTTCGTCGTCGCGTCGATCGTCTTGAGCTCGCGCACGAGTTCGAGCCCGCTCCGACCAGGCATGCGCAGGTCGATGACCGCCAGCTCCGGACTGTCGTGCGCGGCGCTCGCCACGGCCTCGTCGAAGTGCGACGCCCCGCGAACGTCGAAACCACGAGCCTCGAACGCGCGCATCAAGCGGGTTCGAAATGTGGCGTCGTCGTCGACGACGAGAATGCTTCGCGAAGAGGTCGGCGCCACTCACCTCTCCTTGTTCGGAATCTCGAGCACGGCTTGGGTCCCTTTGCCGGCCTCGGAGGTCAGGGTCACTGCGCCCCCGAGCCGGTCTGCGAACGCCCTCGACAAGAAAACGCCGAGCCCCATCCCCGCGCCCGGCGACTTGGTCGTGAAGAACGGCTCGCCCACGCGTGAAAGCGCGTCGAGCGCGATTCCAGTCCCCTCGTCGGTGACGACGAACCGCGCTCTCGAGGAGCGCGCGTCGACGGAGAGGACGACCCGCCGCCCGCTGCCTTCGCTGGCTTCGAGGGCGTTCTTCACCAGGGAAGCGACGGCCTGGACGAGGCCCCGCCACGGCACGGTGAGGACTCGAACGCCGCTCACCCGCACGTCCAGGCATGCGGACCGCGCGTCGTCGAACCGGCGGCGGAGCTCCGAGACGATCGCTGCGACCTCGACGGACTCCGGCGCCTCGCCGAGCGCGTCGCCGGCGCGAGCGCTCATCTGCTGGACGATATCGCGGCAGCGATCGACCTCTTGTCGAATGAGACGCGCGTCCTCGCGGAGCGATTCGGCGCTGGCGATCCCTTCGGCGGCGCGCTCCAGCTCCTTCGAGGCCACGGCGATCGTCGCGAGCGGTGTTCCGAGCTCGTGAGCCGCTCCGGCCGCCAGAGTGCTGAGCGACGCGAGCCGCTCGTGGATCGCGACGAGGCGCTGCGCCTCGGCGAGCTGTGCGTCCCGCTCTCGCAAGGCGCGCGACAAGCGAGTCACGAAGTACGCGATCAGGATCGCGGCGAGCGTGAACGCCGCGAACATACCTTGCAAGTGGGCGTTGAAGGCGCTCGTCCCGGCGTGGTGGATGTGCTCCATGCCCCCCAGGGGGACGTTGCCGAAGAAGAGGAAGGCATACGACGCGGTCGAGAGGGCGACGATGAGGAGCGCGTAACGCATTCCGAGGACGAGCGCCGCGAGCGTGATCTGAACGAGAAAGAGCACGCTGAACGGATTGGTCGGACCTCCGCTGAAATAGAGCAGCGCGCAGAGAAGGAGGGTGTCGCCCGCGAGCACGGCCGCGACCAGCGACGAAGAGACGACGCGCGGCTTGCGGATCCAGACGTGGAGCGCGGCGTTGCTCAGGGCGGTGAGCGCGATGATCGCCGCGAGCGGCAAGACCGGCAGCTCTACGCCGAAGACGAGCGACGCGGTCGCGACGGTCACAGCCTCGCCGAGCACCGCGCCCCAGCGCAAGTGCCGGATCCAGCCGAGCGTGATCATCGGAATGGACAGAAACGCCGGTGAGTCCAAGGGCCAGACGTGATCGCCCGGCGCCGGCTCGACGGTCCGCGGGGTCGGAGAGACGGTGGCGTGCGCCGGCATGGGTGGACGGAGCGTAGCGAACGGGCCCGTACGTGCCCGCACCGCCCTTCGTAGCCGTCGGAGCGGCCCTCCGCGCGGGCTGCGTCGATTTGCCGCATGGAGTCCCGCAAGGAGCCAGGCCATGGTGTGGCCGCGCATGAACCGCTCCTCCGCGATGGCAATCCTGGCGCTCGCCGGCTGCGGCGCGCCGGGTTCGGCGGCTCCGGCGGGTCCGCTGAAGTTCCCGGATCAGCCGGTGATGACCCTGACGAGCGAGTCGGGGCAGCTCGAAATCGAGGTTCGCACGGCGCCCGAGCAACCGCCTTCGCGCGGCGACGGGAGCGTCGAGCTGATTATCCGGAACGCCACGACGAGCGCGCCCGAGAGCGGGCTCTCGATCGCGGTCGTGCCGTGGATGCCGGTCATGGGCCACGGTGCCTCGATCGTCCCCTCCGTCGCATCATCATCTCCGGGGACGTACGTCATCACGAACGTCGACCTCTTCATGCCTGGCACGTGGGAGCTTCGGACGACCGTGTCCGGGTCCGCCGTCGACCATGTCACGCCGTCCTTTCAGATTCCCTAGAACGTTCGTCGCCTCCGCAGCCGCGCTGGCACTCTTGGTCGCCCCGGCCCGTGCACGCGCGCAAGCGTGCTGCGCGGCCACGGGAGCCGTGACCCCAGCCCGGCTGGCGCTCCACGAGGACGCTCTGGCGGGTCTGCAGGCGAAGGCGAGCTCGGTTCTCGGATCGTTCGACGCAGCCGGGCGAACCCTCTCCTCGCCGCCGGGCGCGTCCGAGCTCGACTTCGAGGAGGACCTCTTCTGCGCCGTGCGCTTTCTGCGGCGCGGTCAGGCCGCGCTCCTCGTGCCGCTCGTCGAGACGCGGCGGGCGAGCCAAGGGCTCTCCGAATTCGGCGGCGGCCTAGGCGACGTCAACGCGAGCGTGCGCTTCGATTTCTTCCTCGCGGGCGCTTCGCGCGTCGTCCCCGGCGTCGCGATCCTCGCGGGCCTCACGTTCCCGACCGGAAAGCCGCCGGATGCCGCGGGGCTGGGACCGCTCGCCACCGGCGCGACCGGGATCGGGGCCTGGCAAGGGAACGTCGGCCTCGCGGTCGAGCAGGTGTTCGGTCCATGGCTCGTCAACGCGAGCGCCTTCGTCGCCCAGCGCCTGGCACGCACGGCGGGCACCGGCCCGGACGCGGTGCACGAGCGACTCGGCGCGCAGTGGACGATGATCGCGGCCGGGGCGTACACGTTCCCGAGCGGGATCGCGCTGGCCCTCAGCGCGTCGTACACGCTCGAAGAAGACGCCACGATCGACGGCCGCGATACCCCCGGATCGGCCCACCGACTTCCCGCGCTGTCGCTCTCCGGCGTCTTGCCGGTGGGTGACGCATGGCGCCTCCAGGCTGCGGTGTTCGACGACCTGCCGATATCCGGTCTTGGACTCAACCAGCCGGCGAACGCGGGGATGCTCGTCACTGTGCTGCGATCCTGGATGTGACGGTCGCGCTCGCGAGGCGGTCGTCGTTCGCCGTCACCAGTAGAGCGCCGCGTGCAGCATCCACGTCCTGGGCAAGCCAGGCGTGAAGCTGATGCCTTGCGGCGGGTTCGGGCCTTCGCCCGGCAGCCGCGACTGAACGGCGAACTGCCCCTCCCGATAGGCGACATCCGCCAGGTTGAACAGGTCGGCGACGGCCTCGATGTTCTTCCAGCGCAGCCCCACTTCGGCGTCGAACACCGTGGAGCCCGTCTCCACGAGGCTGTAGTCGGGCAAGGCCGGCCGGTCCGAGATCGACCGCACGCGGAGCGAACCGAGGATCCGGAACGGTCCCAAGGGCTCGCGCACGCCGATGCCCGCCGCGAACGTCCGAATCGGAGCGTTCGGGAGATAGACCGTGCCCGCGGCGATGTCGGCGGCGTCCGTGTAGCGTGAATGGGACACGGTGAGCGCGGCGTCGGCGAAGACGTCTTCGCGAAAGTGGTAGCGCGCCGTGAACTCGCCTCCGTAGCGTCGGGTCGGACCCGACGGAGACGTGGTGGCCGTGTCGCCGTCGTACGTCAGCTCCGAGGTGAGATCGAGCAAGAACCCCACCGCGGAAACCGAGAGCCCTTCGACGGGCCGCACCGTCGCGCCCACCTCGTATCCGGTCGCGGTCGCGATGAGCGTCGTCGCCGCCCCCGCGACGAGGGTGCGCCCGTCGTTGGAGTGGAAGCCGCGGCCGTAGTTCGCGAAGAGGTCCAGCCAGGGTGCCGCGTAGACGACCGCCGCCGCCTTGGGGGACAGCTGAGCGGCGCCCCGCACTCCCGAAGCCCGGTCGACCGCAGTCTGGCTCTCGTTGGCGACGGCGACGTCGATCCGGTCCTCGCGTGCCCCGAGGACGAAGCGCAGCCATTTGAGCGGACGGAAATCCTCCTCGAACCACGCGGCGAGCTCCGTCTCGTTCACGGCGTCATCGACGATGGGGCCCGGAATGTTCGCGTCGACGCCGTCGAGGCGCGTCCGAGCCTGCGTCCGGTGAAGCTGGGCCTCGATGGCGTCGTCGCGCAGCTGCAGACCGAAGGCCGACTGGACTGGAATTCCGGCGAGCGCGCCGCGATGGGTCAACCGAACGGTGGCGCCGGTCTCGGTGCGCGTGTCGTCCTGCTCGACCTGCGAACCGTAGAGCGCTCCGTCGGGCTGGAAGGGCGCGGCGATTCCGTCGTTGGGAAAGAGTTGCAAGTTCGAGTGGAGCGCGAACGCCGTCGCGCGCAGCTCCCACGGCCCGTCGAACTGCCGCCGGTACGTCGTCGCGACCATCAGGCGCTGGCTCGCGCCGCCCTGCGTCGGATCGAACGAGTCCCACCGGCTGACGCAGTGCGACCCCGCGTACGCCGCGGGCACGGGCGTCCCGTCCCCTTCACCGCAGACCGCGCGGGCGGGCAGGACGCCGGACGCGTTCCAGGACCCTCCGTACGCCATGAGCAAGAGAGAGACGTCGCTCTGGTCGTCGAGAGCGCGGGTCACTTTCGCGTAGCCGTTGAAGCGCGAGAAGTCTTCAGGGTGGATGAACGGCCCGTCCTCGTGGAAGACCTCGGCGGCGACGGCCAGGCGCCAGCCCGGTCCCAGATTGGGCGACTCGACGACCACCGCGCGGTCGTGACCGTACTGCCCGAGCTCGATCGTCGCGACGCTCTCGGGCAGGTGATCCGTCATGCGCAGCGTGACCGAGCCCGCGGTCGCGAAGTCGCCGACGCGGGCCGAGTAGGGACCCTTGGTGGAGTCGACCGACTCGATCGTCTCGGGGATGAGGAAGTGGAGATCCGAGAACCCCTGGCCGTGCGCATGACTGACGGCGTTGATCGGGACGTCGTCCGCGAAGAAGGCGATGTCCGTTCCGTGGTCGGCGTCGAACCCTCGGAGGAAGTACTGCTGGGACTTGCCGCCGCCGCTGTGCTGGACCGTATAAAGACCCGGTACGGCTTGCAGTACGCCCTCGGCGCGGTACCGGGGCATCCGCGAAAGCTCGCTCTGTCCGGTGCTCGAATCGGACGCGGCGATGCCGGGTGCCTCGGGGCGTTCGCCGAGCACGCGCACCTCTTGGAGCTCGGGGACCAGCCGCGACGGCGACGGTGCGTCACGCGCGGACGCCACCGAAGCGACGCCGGAGGACGTGACCTCGGGCGTCGGCAGCGGCGGCGGTTGAAAGTCGTAGGAGAGCGTGATCCTGGCGGGTACCGGCACGCCGGCCCTCTTGGCCGGTTCGAAGACGAACTGGCGAGCGGCCTCGAGCGCCGACTCGTCGAAGCCGTGGCCGGCCGGTCTCGTGACTCGCGCGTCGGCGACGCGGCCCCCTTCGTCGACGACGATCTCGAGGAGCACCGTCGCCGAGAGTCGCTCGGGTAGCGCGGCGGCCGGATAGCGGGCATGGGCGTGGGCGCGCACGACCGGAGGGATCACCGGCGGGTCCGGCGGGGATGCCCGTTCTTCGGCGGGCCCCGCCGCGCGCGAGGGAGTAGCTCCGAGCAAGGCTTCCAGAACCATGCACGTTTGGATGACCCGTCGCCGCATCGGCATGGACAGCGCGTAACACGAATATAGAAATTGGTGCCACACGAAAACATACCGAGCTGAGCTCCGCTCGCTGGAAGAAGAGCGGAGCGAAGCTGCGGAGAAGCGCGCCCCGCCGCCCGGCATAGGAGCGACCGAACCCGGCGACCGTCCTTCGCTACCGGGAAACGGAGCGCCGGTCCTCGGACCGGATCGCTCCCTCGTCGAAGGCCGAGCTTCGGGATCGATGGAGCGTGCGACGGCGTTCGAAGAGCGATGCTCCCACGTCGAACACTGAAGCTCGGAAATGGCGGATCGAGCGACCGCGTTCGAAG
>JBAULD010000982.1:0-2908 GCA_049578005.1 Polyangiaceae bacterium | reverse complement strand
GCTCTCGGCTGGGTTCGTCGCCGTCACGGTGAGCGGAACCCTGATCGCCGCGCTGCTCGTCGACCGAAACGTCAGTCGAACGACTCTGGCGGGCTTCGAGGACCGGCTCTCGTACGAGACGACCATGTTGGGCCAGATGACCGCCAACGCGCTCTTCGGCGAAATCGACCCCAACGACACGAGCCTGAGGGAATCCGTCCGCACGCTGGGCGCGGCGGTGCACACGCAGCTGGCGGTGATCGCGAAAGACGGCACCATCGTGGCCGACTCGGAAACCGACGACGCCCGCGCGATGGGGTCCCAGGTCGACTTTCCGGAGATCGTCGCCGCGCGGGCCACCGGGAAGGGGACCGCAGTTCGCGACGGGCGATTGTTCGTCGCGGCGGCGATCGTACGCGACGGGGGCACCCTGGGATACGCCCGGAGCTCCGTGCCCATGAGCGAGCTTAGCGCCCAATTGAGCGCAGTCCGCAAGCGGATGGTGACTGGATCGGGCGTCGCGCTCCTCTTCGCGGCGGTCCTGGGCTTGCTCTTCGCTTCCGCGCTCGTGCGGCCGATCCGGGCCCTTTCCCGGGGAGCTCGACGTGTCGGCGCCGGGGACTTCGAGCACGTAATCGAGATCTCGGCGAGCGACGAGATCGGCGAGCTCGCTCGGGCGTTCAACGACATGACCGCGAGCCTTCGAAGCACGATCGCTCAGCTCAACGGGCGCAATCGCGACATGCGTCTGGTCCTCGACAACGTCGACCAAGGACTCCTCACGATCGACCGAGACGGTTCCATGTCGGCGGAGCGCTCGGCGGTCGTCGCCAAGTGGTTCGGGCCCGCGCCCGAATCGGAAAAACTCGTCGACTATCTCAAGCGAGTCGACTCCGACGCCGCCGAAGCCTTCGAGGTCCAATGGGAAGAATTGCTCGAGGAATCGCTGCCGCGAGCACTCCTTTTGCACCAGCTGCCCAAACGCCTCCATTCCGGTGAAAAGACGTTCTCGCTCTCCTACAGCCCCATTACCGAAGCCGACGATCGGATGAGCAAGCTCTTGATCGTCGTGAGCGACATCACGTCTCGACTGGCGGCGGAGCGCGCGGAGGCCGAACAGCGTGAAGTAGCGACGATGTTCGAGCGCATCATGCGGGACAAGTCGGGCGTGATCGACTTCTTGATGGACGCAGAGACACTCGTCAAAGAGCTCACCGCAGCGTCCAGGCCATCGCTCGTCGAGACGAAGCGCCAACTTCACACGCTCAAGGGCAACGCCGGCGTGTACGGAATGCTCGGGATCGCGAACCTGTGCCACGAGATCGAGAACCGAATGGGAGAGTCCCACGGTGACGTCTCGGAGGCGGACCGAAGCGCATTGCGACGCGCCTGGGCGCAGACCGCCGATAGGCTGTCACACCTCCTCGGGGACCGAAACCCAGTCGTCAGCATCGACGACGGCGAGTATGCCTTCGTCCTTCGCGCGCTCCTCGACGGGACGCCGCGGACCGACGTCGTTCGGATGGTGCGTGAGTGGAAGATGGAGCGCGCCAGCGAGCGACTCGAGCGCTTCGCCGCCCAGGCCCGCGATCTCGCCAAGCGCCTTCAGAAGGGAGACATCAAAGTCGAGGTCGAGTCCGCCGGGCTCCGCATCCCTCGCGAAGAATGGGCCACCTTCTGGTCGTCGTTCACGCACGTCGTGCGAAACGCGGTGGACCACGGGCTCGAGTCCCCCGAAGAGCGAAGGAAGGCCGGGAAAGACCCGAACGGCCGAATTCGGCTGACGGCCGAGCGCGTCGGGCGGACCGTGCAAATCTCGATGACCGACGACGGCCGAGGGATCGACTGGGAAAAGGTCGCCAAGCGAGCGCGCGCCGCCGGCCTTCCAGCCGCGCGTAGCGAAGATCTCGTCGCGGCGCTCTTCGCGGACGGATTTTCGACCAAGGAAACCGTTTCCGACGTAAGCGGCCGCGGCGTAGGGCTGGGGGCCGCAAGGCAGGCCTGCGAGAGGCTTGGCGGGTATGTCGCGGTCGAGAGCGTTCAGAACGTGGGCACGACGTTTCGTTTCCACATGCCCATCCCCGAAAGGGGCCAGAGCCTGCGGCCGGCCGAGAGCATCGGCCCATCGCTCGCTTCGACGACAACCGCCGAATGAAAGGAGAATGTGATGCCGTCCAAGAAAGTGCTGATCGTCGATGATTCGGCTCCCGTGCGTCAGCAGGTGGGTCTCGCACTGACCCAAGCGGGTTACGACGTGGTCGAGGCCTTCGACGGTCAGGACGGCGTCGAGAAATTCGCGAAAGTCGGCGGTATCGCAATGGTCATTTGCGATGTGAACATGCCGCGGATGACGGGAATCGAGTTCCTCGAAAAATTGGGCAACGCGGTCCCCGTCGTCATGCTCACGACCGAAGGACAGAACGATTTGAAGAAGCGGGCGAAGTCACTCGGGGCCCGCGGCTGGATAATCAAGCCGTTCGTGCCCGACCTTCTCGTGGCCGCGGTCAAGCAGCTTACGGGGGGCTGACGTGTCGCAGGGAGACGACCTCCGCGCGGCCGTCGCCGCCGAGCTTGGCGCGTGCGAGGAGCGGGTTCGCGCCCTCATTCAGTCGGCTACTACGTTGAGCGAACGGGAAGTCGTAGCGATCGGAACGCGGATTTCGGAGATGAACCGCGAGGCGCTGGGCAATCTCGACGTCCTCCAGGGTCTTTCCGGCGAGTTTCAATCGGAGGAGGTCGGCGGTCGTGCTTCACTGGAGGCCGCCGTGCGAGGCCAGGCGAGCGCGCTCGATACGTTCTTGTTCGGATTGAACGATGGGCTCTCGCGCCAGCGGGAGGCGACTGCCGGAATCGTCGATGTGGCTCGAAAAATTCGCGAGTTCGTGGCTGGGATCGAGGTCGTCGCGCTCGACCTTCGAATGCTCACGCT
>JBAULD010000981.1:0-1634 GCA_049578005.1 Polyangiaceae bacterium | reverse complement strand
TGCTGCTGCTGCACCCCGTCGCCGTTATGCCGCACGCGAGCGCGGCTACGATCGACAGCGATGCAATCGCCGCCGAACTCCTCCTCCCACTACCCCCAAGTCTGAGCGTCATCTCACGTACTCCTTTTTTTAGGTTCACGGTCTCTAACTCCGGTAGGCGCAGCGAGCCGGCCTACTCCAAGCCCACAGAACGCGATTGCGCCACGATCTCAGATTGCCTGCCCGTGTCAAGCCCCAGAGTGTTTCAGCGCTCGAACGCGGATGCTGCATTAACGACAGCGCGCTTCAATTCCTAAAGCCCTTCGCCTGACATCCTTTGCCTTCCAACGGCGAACGTTCACGACACCCACAGAGGCCCCACGCGAAATTGGAAATTCCGCGTTTGTGTCACTCCCCTAACGGGCCCCCAGCGCCGCGTATGCACCAGGTTTGCCAACTGCCCGCGCAAGCGCCGGGAACCGTCGGGATACTGCGAACGGCAGCCATAGTCGCATCGTTCTTGGCAAATAACAATGTTGCTGCTCGCTTCGGGAGGAGAGCGGCACACATGACATCCGCGACATGGGGAGGGCGTCGACGGCACAGGCCTACACAGACCTTCTCACTTCTTCGCCTTTCGATTTCGTCGCCTCTTTCTTGACGCGGTTTCCCACGGCGGATTTGCCGTCAGTGATCGCGCAGTCGGGCGCGTCCACGTAATGTCGACACCGCAGGGGCATCAAATGACGGAAACGACCCACGATCATCACTGGATGGAGATCGCCCTCGAAGAGGCTGATCGGGCGGCCGCGAAAGGCGAAGTCCCCGTCGGGGCGGTGCTCGTGGATTCCTGTGGCCGGGAGGTCGGCCGGGGGCATAACGGCCGCGAAGGTTCGGCCGATCCGACGGCCCACGCGGAGATGATCGCGGTCCGGGAGGCCGCCGCGCGCATCCTCGGCTGGAGGCTCGAGGGCGTTACGGCATACGTGACGCTGGAGCCGTGCGCGATGTGCGCGGGCGCCCTCGTCCACGCGCGAGTGGGGCGGGTCGTATATGGATGCGCGGATCCCAAGGGGGGCGCGATCGACACGATGTTCGGGATCGGCCGCGATCCGCGGCTGAATCACCGTTTCGAAGTCACGGGCGGCTTTCGGGGCGAAGAGTGCGCACAACGCTTGCGTCGATTCTTTGCCGGGCTCCGGGGATAGACCGGTTCTTGTCGCTGCGCGTTATGGTTCTTCGAATGGGTCGGGGATATCCGAATCGGACCCAGCCATAGACGTTCGAACGCGAACCGCCGCCCGCGGCGGGGGCCGAGGCCCGCCGTGCCAGAAGACGACTTGCTCGCTCTCGCCTTCCGCGAGCTCTGCGTCGGTGATTAGCCCGCGCTTACGCTCGATTTGCATGAGAGAGCGAAGGTTGCGCAACCATCCCTCGGAGGGCTGTTCGGCGTCGTGCATAGCGGAATACCGGAGCGGCGCCGGCAGAAGCGAGGCCAGAAAGAGGGACTCAGCCAAGTTGAGCTCGCCGGGGGTTCGGCCAAAATAGTACTCGGCGGCGGAAGTGATTCCGTAGACGGCGGGCCCGAACTCGATGACGTTGAGGTAAAGCTCGATGATTTCGTCCTTCGTGAACGTCTGCTCCAAGTAGTCGGT
>JBAULD010000980.1:0-4501 GCA_049578005.1 Polyangiaceae bacterium | reverse complement strand
CCCCGTAGTCGGCCACGTTTCAGGTGGTCGTTCGCGAGTCGCCCGATGTCCTCGCTGGGCCGCACGCGCATGCATCGAACGAAGCGGTACTCGAGGGCACGACGCCGGCGGGCCTGCGCGCTGAGCGCCTCTGCGAACCCGGGCCCGTAGGCGCGCGTCCCGTCGACGATGACGTTGTTGATGCGCATCAACAGATCGATGTCGACGTCGACGTGGTCGAGCAAAAACGCGTTCAGAATCTTGCCGAGCAAAAACGAAGCTCCCGGTGCACGACCTGCCTCGTGGTGACCCGCCTCCCGGACGACGCGGCCCTGCACCTCCCGCGAGCTGCCGATCGCAAAGATGCGCGTCGCGCCAAGACGAAGCGCGGGGGCGATCGGTGTATTCTGGCGGAGGCCGCCGTCGAGATAAAGCTCGTCGTCGATGCGCACGGGCGGAAAGAGAAGGGGGATCGCCGCGCTCGCCAGGGCGTGCTGCGGGCCGATTCGGTCGGCTCGAAACAGGGTCCGCGGCGGCGCGGTCGCCGGGACGGCGACGTCCGGCGCGACCTGCATGAACACGACGGTGCGGCCCGTCGACACCTCCGTGCACGAGACGGTGAGGGCGCCGAGGAGGCGTTTTCGCAAACAGCGAGACACCGCGCGCCAGCTGATCTCGCGCTGCACGATGTCCGCCATCGGTCGCACGTCGAAGAGACCGTGACCGCCCCCGCCGCCGAGAAGCACGCGCGGTAAGCTCACGACCTGCCTCACTCCGAAGCCGAGGACGCGCGTGAGCTCGAGCTCGCTCCACAGCTCGACCAGGCGGCGCAGCCCGAGCACGGGGTCGCCGAGGTGCGCAGCCAGGTAGCAGGCGTTGATGGCTCCGACGCTCGTTCCGCACAAGACGTCGATCCGGGGCGGCGCGCCGAGGATTCGAGTGAGATCGTCGAAG
The DNA here is from genome assembly GCA_049578005.1 of Polyangiaceae bacterium. Classification (GTDB taxonomy): domain Bacteria; phylum Myxococcota_A; class Polyangia; order Polyangiales; family Polyangiaceae; genus Palsa-1150. The sequence continues at coordinate 3,568 of JBAULD010000980.1, read as the reverse complement.
ATGTACCAGAGGACGCCGACCTCGTAAGCGCCCCGGGCGCCTCCGCCGGACAAGATCATCGCGAGGCGTCCGTTGGCCGGGTTGGGCACACCTGGCCCGGACGGAGTCTCCTCTTCCGCCGGGTGGGACCCCGGCTCGACGGGAAACCTGTAGGTATCGGTCATGCGGAGCCAGGGGTTCGCGGAGCCGGCGCCGCCGACGGCGCGAAAGTGCGGGCGGCGCTCGCTCCGAAAGACGGCGCAGGCGTCGTCTCGAACAGCGCGGCATTCAGCGGTCGCTGCGGGAAGAGTTTGCGGAGCCGGCCGTCGCGGACGGTGCGCACGAGGGCGTTTGCGTAGTCCACGGCGCGCTGGTGCGCATTGGGGGCCTGAGGGGAGCCCGCGCGCTTGAGGGCATCCGCGCACAGGGCGCGAATTTCGAGGCCGTATTCGCAGCCTTGAAGATTCTCGACGGCGCCGAGCGCCGTGGTCGCGAGGAGCGTGGCCGAGTGCATCTCGCCGAGGTCCACGCGAGCGGCCGCTTCGATGGCCATGGCGTAGAAATGGAAGGCGACGAGGGCCATGTCCTCTGCGCTTCGCCTGGCGGCCAGCGCATGACCGAGCGCTTCGTTCGGCTGCCGGCGCGCGCGTGCGAAGATGGCTCGGACGACGTTTTCGTACGTGCGATCGTACGCGTTCTGGGTCGCCGTGATGAGCGCCCCGGCATCAATCAGAAATCCCTCGGCCGCGTCGAGATCTCCGAGCTCCGTCATGATGAGCGCACTGACAAGAAGCGTCTCGGCCCATCCGTCCTGGTCGCCGTACCGGTCGTGTGCCTCGCGCGCTCGCTTCACGTAGGCGAGGGCCCGAGGAACGTCGCCCAGACGAAAATACGTGTGGCCGATCGTCGTGAGCGTCTTGGCGACCTGGAAGCGACCGCCGATCGACAGGTCGATCTGGATGGACTCGAGCGCGAGCGCAATGGCGTCCTCGTAGCGACCTTGGACGAACATCGAATAGGCCAGCGAGTTTTTGACGCGTGCCTCGACGCGGCGCGCGCCGCACTTCTTGAATATCGCGATAGCGTCTACGTGGGCATCTACCGCTTCGCGGACGCGGCCGACGCGGCGGAGCAAGATTCCGCGCGATCGGAGCACTTCTCCCTGGAGGCGCGGCGGCACGTTCGCGTCGGTGGCCGGATCGAACGCCGCGAGCGCCCGATCGCACGCGGCGAGCGCGCCCTGCACGTCGCCGAGCTCGCGTAAAAAATCGCTCACGAGCGCCTCGGCTTCGACCTCGAGCGAAGCCGTCTTCGAAGCGTGCGCGACCTCGGCGGCGTGCTTGGCGACGAGCGCGCCGCGGGCCAGGCGTCCTTCGTCGAATTGGTAGCGTGCGCTCCGCAGGAGGCCGAGGCACACGGCACGCGGCGTACCGACGGAGCGGACCAGGCGCCGGAGCGCCTTGAGGTTCGAGAGACGGTCCCTCCTTCGGCCGAGAACGCGGTAGGAGCTCTCCAGCGCCTCGTGGGCGACTACGCGACGGGGGTCGGCGGGGCCCAGGTACGACGCCGCGCGCTCATAATACCGAATCGCAAGGTGCGTTTGGTGGGTCGACCTCGCCGCTCCCGCGGCTTCCAGATAGAAGCTCGCGGCGCGGTCGTAGCTTTCGCCACGAACGAAGTGGCGAGCGACGATGGCCGCAGAGACGCCGCGGCCGAGCGACGTTCGTGCGAGCTGTTCACCGAGCGCACGGTGCATCCGCGATCGATCCTCCGGGCCCAGCTCGGCGTAGGCGACGTCGCGCGTGAGCGGATGGCGGAAGTCGACCAGTTCTCCTTTGCGATCGCACAGTCCGCGCGCGCAAAGCCGGACGATCGCCTCGTCGCCGTGGCTCCCCGTGAGCTTGACGACGTCGACCAGGGGCAACGGACCTCCGGCGATCGCTAGCCAATGGGCTACGACGTGCTCTTCGGGGGGAAGCTCGTGCAAGCGATCGCCGAGAAGCTGCTCGAGCGTGGACGGAAGCTCTCGGAACCCCGCGTCCGCGCGCTCGGTCTTGGCGAGGATGGCGACGCGCTGCCCGTCCTCTTGCGTCTCGCGGATCTCGAGCGCCCCGCGCTCGAGGAGCGCGTCGATCATCTCGAGAAGGAAGAAGGGGATGCCGCCGACCTTCGGCAGTAAATCGGCGCACACTTGGCGCGCTCCGTCGCGCACGCCGAGCCGCGCTTTGACGAGTCGCACGTGCTCGTCGGGCGTCAGTCCCCGAAGCTCGATGCGGTTGAGCCCCTCGAGCACGTGGATCACGCGGTCGTCGGGGCGAGTGACGACGAGAACGAAGATCGGGAGCGGGTCGCTTGCGTGCACGATCTCGCCCAGGACGTCGAGGCTCGCCTTGTCCCCCCAGTGGGTGCCCTCGACGACGAGAACCAGGGGCTGTGCGACGGCGATCGCCGCGAGCAGGGCGCGCACGCCCGCGACGATGTTCTTCCTGCGACCGTGCGCGTCTTCGTCATCGCCACGCGACGCCTGACGGTTGGTCGCGAGCTCCGCAAGGCGCGCCACCATCGGGCTCACGGCGTCTCCGCCTTGCACGCCACCGGCGCGAGCGATGAGGCCCGCCACTTGCTCGAAAGGCTCCTCGCCGGTCGTCCCAATCGCTGCGCGCACGAGCTCGGCGATCGCGGCGTAGGGCACGACCATCATGACCGGAGTGCACTCGACGTGGATCAATCGGGCGTTCGAGGGGAGCTCGGCGAGAAACGTCGCCACGAGCGCCGTTTTGCCTATCCCCATCTCCCCGACGATGGCGCGGCAAACGAGCTTGCCCGCGCCCGCTCCACCGCTCAGCGCCTCGCTGCACGCGGCGCGCAGCTCCGCCTTCTCGGCGTCGCGGCCGACCAGATCGCCCGTGCCGGCCTGTGCCTCCGCGAGTCGCTCCTCGCGCGACAAACTACGTTCGAGCGAATAGATGCGCATCGTCGGCGGAACATCGACCGTCCCCGTCGTGTCGAGCTGAAGGTTCGGAGCGTCGCCCCATCGAAACTCGCGCCTTACCATGCGGTAGATGCCGCCCGCCACCCACGTGCGACCCATGGGCGTCGAGTGGGCGAGCAGATCGGCGAGGTACGTCGTCGGATGGTGCAAGGCATAACGGACGAGATGGCCCTGCGAGTCGCGCGCGCCGCTCGCGATGCCCCGCACGATCCCCAACGACGCGGCCAGCGGCGCCGGCAGGTCCTCTTTGAAGCCGGAGATCGTCTCGTGCACGTCGAGGGCGAGCTGGACCGCGTCCCTCGACGCGCGTGACGGATGCGCGACGAGCCCGGCGATTGCGCGGGCGTCCGTGTCGGTCGTCCAGATCCATCGCATCCCGCGTTTGAACGCGAGGTCGTCCAGCATGCCCCGGAGTCGATCGAGCGCGCGCCGCGGCATCACGAGAGCGTCCAGCCCGTGCAGGCAGAGGGTGACCACGGCGACGTGACGCACTTCGTGGGGTCCCGGCGGGGGCGGAGGCTCGGTCGGCGGGGGGCCGCCTTCAAGGTCGCCCGGACGCGCCTCATCGTCGGCCGCAGCCGGTGGGAGGCGGCGATT
>JBAULD010000979.1:0-2331 GCA_049578005.1 Polyangiaceae bacterium | reverse complement strand
CGGGCACCCTGACCTGCGCGCAGATCAACCCGGCCCTGCCGAACGCCTGCACCGGCTCCGACGGCGGCGCGACCTGCGTCAACTTCACTAGCGACGCCAACAACTGCGGTTCGTGCGGACACGTCTGCGGCGTGGCCACCCCGGTCTGCAACGCGGGCACCTGCGTCGCTCCCCTCCCCGTTCCCTGCACTGGCTTCGCCGGTGGCGTGAACACCCCCGCGGGTTGCGTCACCTGCCCGGCGAGCGCGAACGGCGTCTGCACGGTGACCGAGCAGCACATCATCAACCACGACATCCTCAAGAACGGCCAGTTGGGCGGCGCGCCCAAGACGACCAGCTGCTACAGCTGCCTCGTTCTCAACGCCTGCATCGACAGCTCCGCCGCGGCCTTCCCGGCCGGCAACGGCTCGGGCATCGCGGTCACCAACTCGGAATGCGGTGACCCCAACGGCCTCGGCACGAATCCCCCGTTCGACAACCCCAACGCGTCGACCAGCAACCCCGCCAACTGCCTCAGCGCGCTCACCTGCGCCCTGACCAGCAACGGCGCGAACCCCGCCTCGGAGTGCTCGCTCAGCCAGGCGCCCCCCAGCGTCAGCAACTGCTACTGCGGCGCGAACACCGGCTCGCTCTGCCTCTCGTCGCCCGCCTCCGCGATCGGCGTCTGCGCGTCGATCATCGACACGGACATCGGCTCGACCGACCCGACGACCGTCCTCTCGCACTTCACCGACACGACGTTCAGCCCGGGCGGCGTCGGCCTCGCGATCCTGAACTGCGGCCTCACCGCCCCCGCGACCCCCCCGGCGGCCGCGAAGTGCCCGACCTGCTTCAACTGAGCTGAGTCGACACTCGTAACTCGTACGTAACTAGTTAGGAAAGGAAAGGGCATCGACCGAAAGGTCGGTGCCCTTTTTCTTATTTGAAGATCCCCGTCTTTGGGGGTCGTAACGTTGCGGTAGAGCGGCGCTTCGCGTAGAGAAAGGGTAGCGGGGGGTCGCCTCGATGGATCTCGTTCGCACGTCACTCGGAGCCGGCCTCGTTGCGTGGGCCGCTGCAGCCATTTCTTGCTCGGGACCGGTCGTGAAGGCCGGCCCCGCTGGCGTGGGCACGCCAATGGCCAATTCCGGTGGTCCTGCGCGCGTGGGCGTCGTCGGGTCCAACGGCCGCGACACGGGCACCGTCGGCGGTCACTTGTCGCTGGGGCCGGGCGTGAGTCTGACGTCGCTCCAGTGGACGATCACGAACGGCGGCGCTCCGTACACGGGCACCGTGAACATCGGCGACGCGCAAGCGGTGGAGTGGGTCGCGGGCGGAATCCTCAAGGGCACCGGCTACATGCTGACGGTGAGCGGCGCCGACACCGAGGGCGACCCGTGCAGCGGCACGACGATGCCGTTCACGGTTCTTGCCGGCGAGACGGTTCAAGTGGTCTTGGCCGTCACTTGCGTCGTTCCCGTCGACTCGGGCGTCGCGGCGGCCGACGTCACGACCGGCTCGGCCGCGGTCGACGCGTCGGTCCCGCTCATCACGTCCACCTTTATCGCGTGTCCCAGCATCACGTCGCTCTCGCTCAACCCCGCGGCGCAAGTGATCGGGACACCCGCGCAGCTCGGGGTGATGACCAAGGGTCCCCACCCGATGATCACGTGGACGGTGACTCCCGCTGGCGACGGGACTTTCTCCGACGCGAACGCCGCGACTCCGACGTTCACGTGCGCAACGACCGCGCACAATCCGCTGACGATCAGCGCGACCCTCGTGGCCTCCGACAGCGGTCTTTGCACCGGCCAGGAAGTCACGGCTCTCTCCGCGTTCTTCGACTGCGAGCCGCTCGGCGCTCCATGCGGGAAGGCCGACGCGGGCTCCTCGGACTCGGGGACGTGCGGCCCGTGACGCACATCGCGTCCATCGCGTGATCGATCTGCAACTTGTTGAACACCGCACGCGCGGACCTTGCGGGCCACCCGCCTTCGCGTAAGAGAGGGGCCTCCCTTCGATGAGGCACTATCGCCGCGTACTCGTCTTCGCTCTCGCAGCGCTGGGCCCGTGGAGCGCGGCTTGCGGTTCCGGCGACGACAGTTCCAGCCTCGACGCCGCGGCGGGCAAGGACTCGGCGGTTGAGCAAGACGCGCCCGCCGAAGCGGGCCCCGGCGAAGCGGCTCCCTCCGACGCAGCGATTACGGACGGCGCGCCGACGGAAGCCGCCTCGGACTCGAGTCCGGCCAACGACGCGAACCAAGCTTCGCCCGATGCGACCACCACGAGCGTAGCGGTGACGGTCACCGCGGATGCTTCCCTTACGACGACTACGCTCGGCGGTCCGTGCGC
>JBAULD010000978.1:0-1934 GCA_049578005.1 Polyangiaceae bacterium | reverse complement strand
ATCGAAGCCGCCCGGGATAAGCGACGCGGAGGGCAACAAGAATCCGACCGGGGAGGATGGCAGGTTGCTCGGAGGCTGATAGGGCAGTGCCACGATATGCCAAGAACCGAGTGACCGAACACTTGACGAACGGCCGCGCCGGAGTCAGTGCTATGTGGAATGCGCCCGCTCATTGGGCATGCTAGCGCGTGTCTAGTCGTCCTGGGGGTAGCGTGCGGCGGGCGGGCCACGTCCCTCGTCGAGGAAAGGGACAGCGAGACGGGCAGCCCCAGCGCTCCGACCGGGGATGCGAAGGCCGGACAGGTCATTGGCGCCGGCGCGGGCGACGCGTTGCCCGCTCCCTTCGACGCCGCCTGGACAGACGCAGAATCGGGCGACGCGTGGTCGATTTCCTCCGACGCCGCCTCACGGATGCCGAAGCGGCCGACGGGCCCGCGACGGCACACTCTTGCGAAAGTCCGCAAGACTGCCCGGCTCCGATGTTTGGGCCTCAAATCTATTGTTGCATCGACTACGCTTGCATTGAGGGACAGGCCGCCGAGTCGCTGTCGTGCGCCGACCCCGATGCGCAGATCATTCAAGCGTCAAACTACGACCAATCCTGCGCGACCGACTCGGACTGCGTAAGGCAGCTTTTGCTACCCCAGGGGGGAGTGCCCATCGGCAGCTATCCGTGCGAGCGCACTCGCTCAGTATCAAGCGGACGTCTCCAAGACTTTGGCGGGTTCATGCGTCGTGCTTACGAGTTGTCCGGCATTTGGGAGTCCCTCCTGCGTCGCCGGGATGTGCCAAGGGAACTGAGAGTGATGTTTGGCGGATCGTGCGCAACCGATGCCGGATGCACGGCGGACTCTCGACCGCGGACTGCGGAGAGGCGCGCGACATCCCGAAGGCGTGGGTCCGCGCGTAACTGAGCGAGCGACTCGCCGCCGACGACAAGGAGTGCCGGGACTCCTCGCCCACCGGGGGCCAAAGAGTTGCTCGAAAAGCGTGGCGGCCGAGCGCACCATCTGCCGCTCCGATGCCGCCCGAATTGAACGAGTCGAGCGTGCATTGTGTCACTGCGGCGACCCTAAGCGGCTTCATGGGGAAGGATGCTGGCGACGGGGATCCGCTGGCGGAAGGCGGCTCCGATTAGCCACTCGGATATGTAGGCCAGTGCGGGAACGGCGATTCCCTCGACGAATTCGGCGCTGCGCCAAGCTGACCAGAGTCGTCAAAGCCCCAGCACTGGACCGTCCCGTTGCGGAGAGCCGCACATGAATACCCGTCTCCAGCGGCAATCTCGACGACATTGGAAAGTCCCTGTTGAGCGACGGGGGAGAGTCCATTCGCGACTCCGCCATCTGCGAGCTGTTGTGCGCCCCCACCCCATACCCAAACGGTTCCATCGGCGAGAAGTGCTTGGGATTGCCATCGCCCGCCGCAATTGCCGCAACTCCCGAAAGACCCAACGCCACCACGGGCGCCGAGGCGTTCGTCGTCGTGCCGTTGCCCAGCTGACCCACGTCGTTCCAACCCCAGCACTGGGCTGTCCCGTCGCCGAGCACGGCGCACGTGTGCCGAAAGCCTGCGCTGATCTGCACGGCGTGGGACAGTCCTTGAACCACCACCGGAGTCGACGACCAGGGTGTGCCCGGGGCAATACCGAGCTCGCCCGCCGCGTTGTAGCCCCAGCACTTCGCTGTGCCGTCGCGCAAGAGCGCGCAGGTTGCGTTGCCACCAACGGACACCTGCGTCACGTTGCGATCAAGGGGTGACCCCGCGCTGTCGCCGCCGGCTGACGCGTCCCTGGGAGCAGCCGCGGTGTCCGTGCCGCCCGACGAATCGCTCTCTCCCATTCCCCCTTCTAAGGTCGAATGTCCGGTTTCGCCGGAGCTCGGCACGCCATCTGCTTTGCCGCAGCACGCACTCGCGAGCAAGAACGTGGAGAG
>JBAULD010000977.1:0-6269 GCA_049578005.1 Polyangiaceae bacterium | reverse complement strand
GACCAAGGGAAACGTCATCCTCCAATATTGCTCGATTGGCCCGGACCTTCTGCCGTGCATCGCCGAGGTCAACGAAGACAAATTTGGCTGCTTTACTCCCGGAACGGAGATTCCCATCGTGTCGGAGACCGAGGCCTTTGCGCTCGAGCCCGACGTGCTCCTCGTGCTTCCGTGGCATTTCCGAGAAAACCTCGTCCGGCGATCGGCCTCGCTCATCGATCGCGGCATCAAGCTTCTCTTCCCGCTTCCGAAGATCGAGTTCGTCCCGGCGCCATGACTCGTGTCGTGGTCGTGGGGGCCAATGGGCAGGACGGCCGCATTCTCTTCGAGCGACGCTCGCAGAGCTGCGCCGTCCTCGGCCTGGACGTCGAATTCTCGGTGCAGCACGGCGTCGGCGACGTCGCACCGACTCGCGGCGTCGACCTTCAGGACCCCCACCAGGTGAGCGACCTCCTCGGGCGTTTGGTTCCGGACGAGCTCTACTACCTCGCGGCACACCACCATTCGTCGGAGGAGCAATCCGACGAGGCGACCGAGTTTCGCAAGTGTAGCGAAGTGCACTTGGTCGGGCTCGTGCACGTCCTCGAGGCGATTCGGCGTCATGCCCCCAACTGTCGGGTTTTTTTCGCGGGGTCTTCGCAAATGTTCGGAGAGCCTGCAGCCCCGCGGCAGAACGAATCGACGCCATTCGCGCCGCGCAACGCGTACGCGATCACCAAAGTCGCCGGCGCTCACGCTTGCGCCCTCTACCGCGAGAGGCACGGCGTCTATGCGTCCGTCGGCATTCTCTACAACCACGAATCGCCCTCGCGAGGGCCTCGATTCGTCACGCAGCGCATCGCGCGCGGCGCATGGCAGGCGAAGCGCGATCCCTCGTACAAGCTCAGGCTCGGCTCGCTCTCCGGAGTGGTCGACTGGGGCTACGCTCCCGACTACGTCGACGCGATGATCCGCATCGTGGCTCAGCCCGCCGGTGACGATTACGTGATCGCGACCGGGGAACCCCACACCGTGCGCGACTTCGTCGAGGTCGCGTTTCGGATCGTCGGAGTCGATTGGAAGGCCCACGTGGAGGAGACTCCGTCTCTGGTGAGGGCGACGCGGGCAACCCTGATCGGCGACTCGTCGAAGCTTCGGGAGAGAACCGGCTGGAAGCCGACCCTGAAATTCGAGCAGCTTGTGGAAGTCCTCGTTCGCGCCGCAGAGTGAAGGCCGCGGCTCACTTCGACGGTGCCTCGACCGCGCAAACGGTGCGGCTCATCGTGTGCGCATCGGTCCACGTCGTTTTTTCCGTCGTCCATAGCCGGGTGTGGGCCGAAGCCAGAAGATCGCGGGCGGCGGTCCGTCGCTCCGCGATGGCCGGCGGCTCGGTCGCAGTATCGGCGGGAAGTGTACGCAAGGCCAGGCGAGCGAGCGTCGCGGCGTCGCGGCCGAGTGCGGTCCACCAGGTTACGTTCCCAAGTGCCGCCGAAAAGCGCCGCAGCTCGTCCTCCTCGGGCAGACCGTTCGTCACCTCGCTGGGCACGATTCCCGAGGACGCACTGACGACGCGCAGGCCCGGCGGGCGCGGTGGGAGCGTCGCGGCTTCGAGCGTCAGCGCGACGACTCCGCGTTCGTGGGCCGCGGTGAGTTCGCCGACGAGATCGCGGGCGCAGCGCGGCGAACCGCTTACCAGCCACGCGCGCGTTTTTTCGTGGTCCCACTCCGTGATCGGGAAGCGGGGATCCCCCGCGCGCGTCGGGGGGATATCGCAAGAGATCGGTGGAAGGAGCGACAGGGGGCCCACGGGCCCGCCCGCGGCCGGGTATCGGGAGACTTCGCTCACGTCGATCAGCGGAGCGACCCGGCCGGTCGCGAGTGCGGGCGCCTCCCGTGTGAGCGCGAGGAGGACGCTCTCGCGCGGCTCGCCCAGGACGAAGCCGAAGGAGCCCATGCCGATCCCCGCGGTCGGGGGCGCCAGCGCGATCACGGCCACTCCTTGGCTCTGGCTCCAGCTAAGCGCGCGCGCAGCGGTCTGCGGATCCAAACCGGCAATCACGACGCCGGCGCCCTCGCCGGCCAGTTCGTCGAGCGACACTTCGGTCCGGTCGACGTTTCCGGCATCGTCGCGCGTGACCAAACGCAACCCCTCCTCCGGTTCCGGGTCCCGGAGCGCCGGGGCCGTCTCCAGCGGCGCGCAGCCCGAGCGTATCGCCGGTGTTCCCCCGTCTCGAACGGCCGGCTGGGCCTCGTGACGCCGCAGCCCTCTCGGCAGACCGAGCGCCCACAAGACGCCGCGCAGCACATCCGCAGTCTCGTCGCGCAGCCCAGGCGACTCGCTCGGCAAGAGCACCCCGACCGTGCGGCCCTGGACGATGTGGAGCCCGCGCCGACTCGTCGCCAGTTCGCTGAGTTCGAGCCCCGCATCGCCGCCAATGACGAGCGCGCCCGCGTCCGGATCGAGGAGCATCCGGGCAAGCTCCGCGTCTCCGCTCTGCGTCGCGATCTTGGCGAGTCGCTCCGCGAGAATGCGCTCGATGTCGACGCCGTACCCCAAGGTGGCTCGCTGCGCACGCATCGCTTGGAGCGAACCGACGAGCACGTCCTTCGGAAGCTGCTCCACGAAGCAAATCACTTTGGCGACCGTGCGGCTCTTTTCCTCTTCCGAGCTCGCCCGCACCCACGCGTCCATGTACGAAATGGCTTCGTAATCCCGATGCGTGGCGAGCGCAGTCAGCGTGAGCTCCTCTTCGAACACAGCGCGGGTCACCGGATCGACGTTTTTTCCGACGAGGGCGCGGAGAAGCTCGAGCGCGGCCTCCGGGTCGCCGCGTAAGCGAATTCGTCTCGCGCGCGCGACGGTCCACAGATCGTGCGCCGTGCCCGGCGGCAAGGTCGCGGTGGCAGCAAGCTGCCGATCGGCGGCATCGAGCTCTCCCTGCTGCATGGCGACGATAGCGAGATACACGCGCGCGAGCGGCACCAATCCGTCGTTCGGAAAGCGGGCGAGAAAGTGCTCGAGCGCCACGGCGAGCCCGGCAGGATCGGCGCCCTCGGCCTTGTTCCACATGGTACGAATCTCTTCGAACGCCATCGCCGACTGGGGCGAAGACGGGAGCGTCGCCTCGGGTGTGGGCTCCGACAGTCCGCCCGCGCACGCATCCATCGCGATGAAGCCCACGGACCCGACGACCGCGACGCGCGCTATCGCGCCCAGCGGAAGTCGGAGCGGGGAGGGAAGGCTACCCTGGAGTCTTGCCAGCCGACGAGGCTGCATCGGGTACCATCCGTAGCACGCCAGTGCCCAATCCCGATCCCGCAGGCCGTCCGCTCGCGACCGCGCTCGCGCGCCGACTTCTTTCGCTGACTGGCGTCTTCCCGCTCGGCCTGTTTCTACTCCTCCACCTGGCCATCAACGCGCGTGCGCTTCGCGCGCAAACGGCGTTCGCAATCGCGGTGAACGCCATCCACGGCTTGCCGGCGATCGTGGCGCTCGAGTGGCTGCTGGTCCTCGCGCCCCTGCTGCTGCACGCCACGATCGGAGTGTGGCTCGTGGCGACGCGACGAGCACTCGCCGACCAAAGCCCGTATTCGCCGCCGCTCGGCATCCTCGTGCGTGCGACCGGGGTCGCGGCCCTGGTTTTTCTCGCGATGCACTTGCGCGAGCTTCGCTTCGGCGCGCCTGGCGCGCGCCTCGGAGGCGCGGAGCTGGCGACGGTTTTGGAGGCGGATCTGTCCTCCTTGTCGCACGGCGTGCCGTGGCGGGGCGCCGCGTACTTGGTGGGCACCGCGTGTGTGACGTTCCATTTCGCCGTTGGCCTTTGGGGGTTCGCGGTGTCGACGCGCCTTCGCGACGACGAGCGCGCGCGCAAGTGGGCCGGCTGGGGGGCCGCCGCTCTCGGCCTCACGATCTGGGTGATCTTCGCGGACGTCGTCGTGCTTCATGCGACCGGCGCGCGGATACTTGGCGGACCTGCCCAAGAGCCGGAGCAACCAGGCGCTCCGTGCCCGGCGCGGGAATGAGTCTCTCAGTGGGCCATGACAGACTCGAACTGTCAGCCAACGGATGAAGAGACGAACCATGGTGGGCCTGGCCGGTCGCGAAAGGCTTGTTTTTAGGGGGTTCGGGATTTACCCGCGACGGCTCGGGACGTTTCGGACTCCCCGTTTGCACCCCATTTGCACCTTGACGGCCCGTTTTGCCACCTTCGGAGAGAGCTCCGGGATGGCCTCGTCGAGGGGGGCGAACCACCCAAGCCCGAGCTCCGCGGCCGTCCTCGACGCGCGCTTGTAGCGATAGATCATCGAGCTCGACTTGTGCCCCGTGCGGTCCGTGACCCATGCCTCCGTTCGCCCGGTCGCAAGGCCCAAGGTAACGAACGAACCTCGCAGATCGCGGGCTCGCAGACGCAAACGGCCCGACTTGGGATTTGTGAGCTCGGGGCGTTTCACGTTCGCCAGCGTAAGCCTCTCACGAAGCAGCTTGGCATGCGCCCAGCGATTGCCGACGAGCGCGCGGGGGTGCACTTCATGAGTGCGAGGTCCTCGCTCGGATAGACCCACGACTTTGCTTTTCCGCTCGACCCCTTCGGAAGCCACCCCTTGGGGATCGGCAGGGCGGGGAGCACGCTGAGTGGATAGACCGCGTAGACGAGCAACTTGCGGAGCGCTTGCGCGTAGTGCCGGCGCGTCGCCGGTGTTTGCGACGAGCGTGGTAGCGCCGCCATGACATGGTCGCAGTCATCGAGAATCACTGTCGCGCGTGGTCAGCAGCGCGCCCTTGCGCTTGCCTCCGCCGATCGAAAACTGGGCGAAGTAGCCGCCCGGCGCGCGTAGCAAAGTGCCGGCGTGTGCGTTTTGCTGCCCTCGGCCTTCGACGCTCGCGAGAAATGACCCGGGTGTGCTTGGGAAGATAGGTCCACGCGGATCGGCAACGGGCTGGTGGCTGTTGGGGTAGTCGCGTTCGGGGGCGTACCGCCCCCGCTCCCCCGGTTGCTCTCCTCGGTCCCGGGCGCGGGAGCGCCCAAGACCTGCGGCGAGCCCGACGGGGAGAAGGGGTAGGGTCATGCTGGTGAAGCATGGTCCGCAAGCGGCCGTGCTCGGAATGTCGTCGGTGGTTTCTGCCCGATCGCCGCATCGGTGATCGGCAGCGAGCGTGTTCAAGCCCGTGCTGCCAGGAGGCGCGTCGCAAGAAGACGCAAGCGTCGTGGCGGGCGCGCAATATTGATTATTTCGTGGCGCGGCGGATCGCCGAGCGCGCGGCGCCGAAGCCGCCGGCCACGCAGCCTGCGCCGCCGCGGATGCCGCGGCCGCTGGACCGACTTCCCTGGGACGTCGCGCAAGACGAGTTTGGGGAGCAAGGGGCGGAATTCCTTGGGGTATTCGGCCGAGTCCTGCTGCGGGCGGCGCAAGACCAGAGACGGGGCCAAGTAGTGGATAGCTCATGAGATTTCGGCCCAGAGCTACCCGACCCCCGGCAAGACGAGATGCGGGCCATGGCAGGGTCGGCCCCGCGCGATGCAGGTGGAACTGGGCCAGTTGGATCGTCGTTACGAAGGGCTGCGTAGCCGCAGCGCCGCGCGCGAGCGCAAGCTGCTCGCATCCCTGTCGGAGATCGGCCAGCAGGTGCCGATCATCGTCGTGCGCGACGAGGCCCGGCTGGTGGTGGTCGACGGCTACAAGCGGGTGCGGGCCCTTGGGCGACTGAGTCACGACGTTGCGGAGGCGACCGAATGGGCGCTGCGCGAAGCCGAGGCGCTGCTGCTCGAGCGACTGCTTCGCGCGGGGGACGCCGACAGCGCAATCGAGCAAGGCTGGTTCTTGCGCGAGCTGTCCAAGCGATTCGGCCTGAGCCTGGAGGAGCTGGCGCGTCGTTTCGATCGCACCAAGAGCTGGGTGAGCCGCCGCATCGGGCTGGTGAGCGAGCTGCCGACGACGGTACAGGAACGCGTGCGCGAGGGGGCCATCGGCGCACACGCGGCGATGAAGTACTTGATGCCGTTGGCGCGCGCCAACGAGGACGACTGCGTGCGGCTGACCGACGCGATTGCCCCGCTGCGGTTATCGAACCGCCAGATTGGCGAGTTGTACGCCACGTACCGCGCCGCCGACGTGGGGGCACGCGAGCTTTTGCTGCGCGCTCCGATGATGGTGCTCGAGGCCCGGGCCGAGGTATCGGCCCAGGGGGAGGCCCCGGTCGACAAGCTGCTCGACGACCTGCACATCGTGGCGGCGGTCGCGCGCCGCGCCCACTCGCGGCTGGTGAGCGGCGCGATCGACGGCGCCGGGGA
>JBAULD010000976.1:0-2214 GCA_049578005.1 Polyangiaceae bacterium | reverse complement strand
CTGATTGTCCTCACGATGCTGCTCGCGCTCGACGGTGTGCGCCCCCGAGCGAAGAGGCTTCGATTGCTGTGGATTGGGCTCGCGGTTGTGGCCCTCTTTTTGGCCGGCGCCCGCCTGGCTTGGCTCGCTTCGATGGCTTCGCTCCCAATGGAGGTCAGCTGGTCCGAGGCGCCGGCGCTGGTCAACGCGCTGAAGCTCGACGCGCATATGGTCCTCTACGGCCCGCCCGCGAAGCTCGATTCCTATACGTACTCTCCGCTCCTCGATCTCCTTCACCATGCGCTTCTGACGCCACTGGGCGCCGAGGTCTCTCTCTATGCACACCGCACGCTCATCGTCGCCGAGCAGCTCGTCGCGTGCGCGCTGCTCGTCTGGGCACTTGGTCCCGCGGTCGCGCGGGCGGGATGGAGCAAGACCTGGATGGTCGCATCGTTGGTGACCGTCACGTTCGCGAGCATGCTAGCGGCTGCGATACATCCGGATCATTTGGTGCTCGTGGCGTTTGCGACTGCGGTAGCGCTCCTCGTGGGCGAAGCACGTTTGCCTCGAGCGGTTTGGTGGACGGCGCTCGTTCTCGTGGCCCCGTTCGCCGCTGCCGCGAAGCTGACGGGCGTCGGCGTCGGAGTAGGGCTTGCCGTCGTTTTCGCTCTCGAGCGGCGCTGGGGCGCGCTCGCGGTCGCCGTGGCCTCGCTCGGACTTGCGGCTATGACCGTACCTTTCTTCAACGCAACGCTTGGCGCTTACAGCTTCTACGCGATTGACGTACAGCGAGCGCATCCAATCGAGTGGGCGAAGCTCGCGACTCTGGCCTCGACGGCTCACGTTCAAATCACGATTGGCGTTGCAGTGCTGCTCGCTTGGGCGCGTTGGCTCGAGCCGGTACCGGGCTTGAAGGTGGGCGACTCCGATTCCGTTCGCGTGGGCCTGCTCACCGCGGTCTGCGCGGTCGCATCGCTGCCGGCTTGGCTCAAGTACGCCGGACGAGACAACAACCTCGCCCTCCTCGCGGTGGGTGCTACCTGCGCGGGGTTGCTGGGAATTGCGGCCCACGTATCCCGCGGCGGGGCGACGATCCATCCCGCGCTCGGCCCGGCCGCAGCCCTCCTTGGGCTGACCATCCTCGCTCCGCCGATTTCACCGTTCTTGGGCCCCGCGCGTGCAGCGGCGTGCTCCGACGCCGCGACAATCGAAAGGGCCGTTCGAGAGGACGACCAGGCGGGCCGCCACACGCTCGCGATGCCCTCCGTTGCACGATGGATCGCAGCCGGGCATCGCGACGTACCGCCCGACCGTATCCAGTCGGCGATCGAGCTATTTTACGCTGAGGCGCCAGCAGCTGATCTCCTCTTTTCGCACATCGAAGACGGCCGCTACGACTCGGTCGTAGTCATGGGAGAGTACTTGCAGCGCGGAAGCACTCCGGTCGGACGCTTCGACGGACGCCTCCGCGCAGCCATCGAGTCACGGTACACCCTGGCCGAGCCACGCGACCTGGTCTCGAGCGAAGGCTATCGCGGCGCCCTCGTGTTCCGACGAAGTCACTGAGTCATCGTGGGAACGAGAAACGCCGAGCCTCCACCTCGGGGAAGCTCGGCGTTCGACGAACGGTCCGACTCTATTCTTCGGGGTTCTGCTCGAGCAAATTCGGGGCGACATTCAAGATATAACTGCTGTTGACCGTCCCGGTAATCGAGAAGGTCGAAGTAACTCCGTCGCCGTTGAGGTCCCCGTTGGCCGTCCCCACAAAGGTCTCGCCGGGTTGGCCCGCTGTGCCGGACTCCGTGTAGCTGTAGGCATAGTACTGAGGGGCGTCGATCGTGAACTTGAGGCACGAGAAGCCCGCGTTCGTTGCGGCGCCGGCATTCCAATCTGATGCCTGCGATTGATACTTCTTTCCAGCGATGCTGCTGAAAGCGGGTATCGGCTGCTTGGGCTCCGTCGCGCAAAGGGCTCGCGAGTTGTTCGCGGACGACCCCTGGCCGAGCACCGTGCTCTGCATCGACTCCCGCTCGTACTGCGCGGCTGAGTCCTTCGCGATCTGTCCGAGCGAGTTTCGCGCCTCGGCCGTTTTGGCGTTCGCCAAGTACTTGCGCACGCCGTAAACGGCAAGCACGGCCAAGATGCCGACGATCGCGACCACGATCATCAATTCAATGAGCGTAAATCCTTCTTTTCCTTTGCGCTGCGATAGCTTCATCATTGCCTCTCTCCTTG
>JBAULD010000975.1:0-6255 GCA_049578005.1 Polyangiaceae bacterium | reverse complement strand
CTCGGAGATCCAATCCGTCGCGGCCCCGCCGTGAGGTCGAGTCCGAGAGTCGAACCGAAAGTTTGGAACGTATCGACCGGCCCCAGCTCTCGGCCTCTGGGACCCCGGATCATCGTTGCCATACTCGCGGCACTGGGGGTCGTGCTCCTGATTTTCGTGGCTCTCAAGCGGACTTCGCCGGCGCACGTCGTCGAGGTCGCGGCCGGGCCCGCGCCCGCGCAGCCGGTGGCATCCGCCCCTCCGATCACCACGGAGGCGCCGTCCGCCGCAGCCCCCGAGCATCCCGCCGCGGCAGCGTCGGAGAATCCCGAGGCCGGGCCCGTACCCACCGCGCTGGCATCTTCGACGGTCGTCGGCACGCGAAAGGCCGCCGCGCCTGGAAGACCAGGGGTCAAGCCGAAGACGAGGTCGCCGGCGGCCTCGAGGCCGCCCGGCGCGGATCTGGGCGAATTCAAGGGTTCGCTGTAGTTGGCGATCGGTGTCGTCCGCCGCGGGCTTTCGACGGCGGTGGAGTCGCGTTTCGTGGCCGTTCGTCGCCCCGAGCAAAGCCGAAGACCGTTTGTCCCGGGTGCTTGATGCGCGGTACAAGCAAGGCGATGCGACCGGCGCTTCGTTGGGGTGTGCTGCTGGTGGCGATCGCGTCATCGCTCCCCGTCGTCGCGCGCGCCGAGGACTCGGTCCTCGAACGCGAGGCGCAAGCACGCTTCGAGGAGGGGGTCGCGCGCGTGAAGGCGGGCGACATCGAGGGCGCGCGGATATCGTTCGCGCAGGCATATGCGGTCGTTCACAAGTCCACGATTCTCTGGAATCTCGCCCTCGCCGAAGAAAAGACGGGGCACGCCCTCGACGCCTTGACGCATTTCCGAGAGCTGGCGCGCGGCGCCCCGAGCGGTGGCGACGATCGCGGCAACGCCGAGAAACACATCGGCGCGCTCATGGCGCAAACGGGGCACCTGGACGTGGCGGCTCCGGCGGGCGCGCGTCTGTTCGTAGACGGGACGGCTACGGCCACGGCGCCATTCCCCGACCCGTTCGATGTGTCCGTCGGCAAGCATCATCTTCAAGTGCGCTCGAGCCAGAGTTCACGAGAAGCCGACGTGGACGTCGGGGCGGGGCAACTTCTGCACGTGGATCTGATGCCAACGCCGCCCGTCCCGGCGACGGCGCCCGCGCCGGGCACCCAGGGAGGCAGCCCTACAAGCACAAGTTCAGCGACCGGCACGGGGGGCGAGTCGCGCAACAAGCCGAGCGCGGAGCGGGCGGTCACCGTCGTGATCGTGGCAACGGCCGCAGCGGCTTCTCTCGCCCTGGGGGCGTACTTCACGATTCAGGCGCAGAGCGACGAGAGCACCTCGGGCGCTTTTCGCGAACAATACGGCAAGAGCGCGTGCTACCGGGTGACGAGCTCGTTGTGCTCGCAGTGGAACGACGCGCTTCAAGCGCAAAGCCGCGACGCGACACTGTCCGACGTGTTCTGGGTTGCCGGCGGGGTGCTCGCGGTGGGAGCGGCCGCGACGTGGTTTTTTTGGCCAAACGACGCGAAGCGGGCCGGCGAGCCGTCATCGGACGGGCCAAGTCGCTCTCTTTCGGCGACGCTGCGGTGGATGCCCACCCTAGGGCGGGGGGGCGGAGGCCTCTCCGTGACCGGGCGCTTTTAGACGTGGGGGGCCCTTCCCGAAATTAGGCGCAGATTCTACCGCTGATCTCGCGGACCGAAGATCGCCGTACCGATTCGGACGATCGTCGCGCCGCACGCGATCGCCACGTCGAGGTCGGCCGTCATTCCGATCGACAGCTCGGGAAGCGCTCGCTGCCCCCCGTGCAAGTTCCGCAGCGAGACGAGCGTTTCGAATACCCGCCGGGCCGCAGCGAGATCCCCCGCCGGCGGGACGGTCATGAGTCCGCGCAAGGCGAGCGTGGGCTGCTCTCCGACCGCGGCCATCACTTCGGCAATCTCGCTCGGCGTCGCCCCGGCTTTTTGTGGCTCGCCTCCGACGTTCACTTCCACGAGGACAGGCAGCGGCCTCGCGCGGGCGTCGCTCGAAGCCCGGCGGCCGAGTTCCCGCGCCAGCGTCGCGGAGTCGACCGTGTGCACGACGTGGGCGTGCTTCGCAATCACTTTGGCCTTGTTCACCTGGAGGTGCCCGATGAAATGCCATTCGATGTCGCGCAGGTCCTCGAGCGCCAGCGATTTGGCGGCGAGTTCCTGGGCGTAGTTCTCGCCGAACGCACGCTGGCCTGCGGCGTACGCTTCGCGGATCGCCTCCAGTGGCTTGGTCTTCGAAACCGCGACAAGTTTGACTCGCGCCGGGTCCCGCCCGCTCGTGCGCGCGGCGTCCTCGATCTGCGCGTGCACGCCGCGGAGCCGTTCGGCAATGCTCACCGCTTCCTCGCTTGCCACACCATCACGTCGCTGTCTCGCGTCAGCGGTCCCCCCTGAAAGTCCCCTTCTACCCGCTCCACGTCGAAGCCGTTGTAATGCAGCAGCGACTCCCATTCCTGCGGGAAGAATTGCCGGTGCGCGAGCGGCGTGACCCAGGCGCTCTCGGGGTCCTCCATCGGCTCGAACTCCATCGACACGAAGAGCACCTGCCGGACCGGATCATAGTCGAACCGCTCTCTGTTCTTGACCATGACGCCGGCCGTGGGGTGCCGGAACCGCGGCGCGTGGTAGGGGCGCGCCGGGTCACGCAAGAGGTTTTCGAGGGATGGAACGGAGAGATCAACGACGAATCGCCCGCTCGGCGCCAGGTGCGCACGAACCCGGGCAAGGAAGCGCTCGACGTCCGGTCGCGTGTAGAGGTGAAGGGCCGTGTTGAAGGTACAGATCACGAGCGGGAAGCGGCGCGCAAGGCGCACCCGCCGCATGTCCCCCCGCACGAGGCGGACTCGGCGTCGCACTTCGGGCGGCTCGCGCTTCAGGCGGGCGCGCGCGTCGTCGAGCATTGCCGGTGACCAGTCCACCCCGACGACGTCGACGCCATGCCTCGCCAGCGGCAGAGCGATACGTCCGTTGCCGACGCCGTACTCGAGCACGGGACCGCCCGTCCGAGATGCCAGGGCGACGTAATACGCGACGTCCTCGATGCGCCGCGCGTACGTGGTCGTGTAGTAAGCGGCGTCCTCGTAGTGCGCACGCGAGCCGGCTTCGAGCTCGCGGTCGCGCCGTCTCAACCGAACTCGCGCCGGTTCAACTCTTCGATGTAGACCTGTACGGCCTCGTTGGTCGGTCGGTCGTAATGCACCTTGCCGGAGGCGATCTCGCGCAGGGCGGTGACGGCAGCCTTGTTCTTGGAGTGCACGAGCGGGGTCGCCCCCTTCATCAACTGGCGCGTCCGCTGCGACGCAAGCACGACCAAGGCGAAGCGATTCTCTTCGCGCTCGAGGCAATCTTCAACGGTGACACGTGCCATTGGGGGGTTCTCTCGCTTCCGGAAAAGGCCCGCGCACCTTACTTTGCCGGGGCGCTATTGTCACGTCGAACGAGCTCGATCGCGTCCAGCTCGTCCACCAGGTCTTTTCCGAAGTACCAAGCGATCTCGCTTCGCACGCCGCGGTAGAGCGTGGGGCCGTCGCCGTAGCACTGGAGCGACCGGTCTTCGATCTCGGTGCTGGGGTGCAGCAGCCCTCCGTCGAAAGTGATGGGGAAGAGGACGCTCACCATCGGCTTGAGCTCGTGGTAGTCGAGCCCTTCGGCGAGCGCGAACGAGTGGATGGTGCATCCACGGCCGGCTCGGTTGCGAAAGACGCAGGCCCCGTCTTCGACGCGGGTTCTCGTCTGACGTCCACCGGGGAACTCGGGATCGTCGGTCCACTCCCCCGTGAACCACCGGTCTCGCGGGACGCCCGTGAACCGCTCGATGTCTGCGGCGCGCGCTTGCAGCCGCGTAACGTTCTCGATGTCGACGTCGACGCCGTACTGGCAACACGAATCGTGGCAGTAGGAGCAACGCATGCACTCGACGAAATAGGTGTAGAGAAAGACGGTCGTATCGACTCGATCGACGATGGGTGCTCCCCATCGACACGTATACGAGCGGCTGAGGGCGCGAATCATTGGCCCGAGCGTACCATTGCAACCATGGTCACGGTCGATGATGGCGAAGGGCTGGAGCGATTTCGCTCGGCGTGGTGGCAGCGCCTCCTGGCCGAGCGGGCCACTTACGAGCTCACTCGCTTCGCAATCCTTCGTCTCCTCGCCTTCGTGTACTTGGTCGCGTTCGTCGCGCTCTACCGGCAGCTCGACCCCCTGCTCGGGTCTCGGGGCCTTCAACCCGTCATGTCTTTCCTCGAGTGGGAGAAGGCTCACCTCGGGGGATCGGCGTTCTGGACGGTGCCGACGCTCTTCTGGCTCGGCGCGTCCGACGCGACCATGCACGCGGCTTGTTGGGCCGGCATTCTATTATCGGCGGCCGCGCTGGCCGGAGTGACCAACGCGGTCGTTCAGCTCGCGCTGTGGGCGATCTATTTGTCGTTCGTCCACGTCGGACAGATTTTCTACGGGTACGGCTGGGAGATCCAGCTCCTCGAGACTGGCTTTCTGGCGGTGTTTCTCTGTCCTTTGCGGGGGGCCGCGCCCCTTCCGGCGTGCGCCGCGCCGAAGACGGTAATCTGGCTGTTTCGTTGGCTCATCTTTCGGATCATGATCGGCGCCGCGCTCATCAAGCTCCGCAACGACCCTTGCTGGCGCGATCTCACGTGCCTCGACTACCACTTCGAGACACAACCGAATCCCAACCCGCTCTCATGGTGGCTGCACCACGCGCCCCGGCCCGTGCACGCCCTCGGCGTCCTCTTCAACCACTTCGTCGAGCTCGTGGTCCCCTGGTTCGCGTTCGGCTTCCGGCCTTATCGGCAGACCGCGGGGATACTGCTCGTCGCCTACCAGATTCTCCTCATATCGAGCGGCAACCTGTCTTTTCTCAATTGGCTCACGATCATCCCTGCGCTCGCGTGCTTCGACGATGCGGCGTTCTCCGTCTTCGTTCCTGCAAGAACGCGCGACCCGCTGCTCGCCGGATTCGGCACGAAGCAAGCGTCTCTCGGCCAGCGCCGTCTCGCTGCGGGCCTCGCGGCGGTCGTCGCCGTGCTCAGCGTGGCGCCCGTCACGAACATGCTGTCGGGGAGCCAGTCGATGAATCGCTCCTTCTCTCCGCTCGATCTCGTCAACACGTACGGCGCTTTCGGAAGTGTCGACCGAGAACGGTACGAGGTGATTCTCGAGGGGACGCGCGACGAGGTTCCGGGCCGGTCCGCACGATGGGAGGAGTACGAGCTTCCGTGCATGCCGGGAGATCTGCACCGGCGCCCATGCCTGATTTCGCCGTACCACTATCGGCTCGACTGGCAGATGTGGTTCGTGGGCAATGGCGCGGCTCGCGGAGAGTCCATCGAAGACCAGCCGTGGTTGGTGCACCTCGTCTGGCAACTGCTCGCCGGCGTGCCGTCTCCCAAGTCCCTCTTTTCGCGCAATCCGTTCGACGCCGCTCCACCAAAGTGGATCCGAGCCGACATTTGGCGCTACGCGTTCACCCGGGGCGTCGCCCGACCCCACGGGTCCTGGTGGACGCGCGAGCGGGTGGGGGAGTTCTTGCGCCCGGTGTCGCTCGAAAATGAGCAGCTCCGCGACTACGTGCGAAGCTTCGGGTGGAACGATGGCGAGCTATGACGCGAAATAGGTCGTCGCGCGTTTTTGCCCACGGCTCTTCAGCTGTTTCTTGGCCAAGCCCTCCTTGAGGATACGCGGCATCTCCTTGGCTTGCATGTTCAGTTGGTCGCGAATCTGCTCCGCTCGCAAACCATTCTTGTTCTTCTTCACGAGGGCGACGACCTGGTCGAGGGCGCCGGCGATGTCCTCGGGAGAACGCCGCTTCAGTCGACCGGACGAGCGCGCTCGCGCCGCGGCCGGCCGAGGCACACCATTTGTTTGCTCGCGGCGCGGTCTACCGGATGGAGCGGCAGATTCGGTTAGCAGTTCTTCGAGAGAAGCCCCCTTGATCGCCTCGAGCACGGCGTTGGCGAATGAGGAGGCCAGGGAAGCGAGCTGGGAATGAAGATTGGACATGAGGAGCCCAATAGCACGAATCGCTCATCGCGTCTGAAATTCAGTGGACTCTTCTTTTCTTGGGCTCCCTTCCAATGGAAACGATCGACACGCGACTCTGCCGACATCCCGCGGCAATGTCGTCGTGACCGGACGGGGCGGCGGCACATCGCCGACACGATTGTATCCTCGAGGAACCTGGAGAGTGCTTC
>JBAULD010000974.1:0-2999 GCA_049578005.1 Polyangiaceae bacterium | reverse complement strand
GGGGTAGATCGGTCGACGCCGCCGCGCCGAACCGACCGATGGCCGCGGCAGCAACCGCGGTCTCGTCGAGATCGTCCAGTGCGGCCCACAGCCGCGCCAGAGAAGCGTCCATCGGCGCTTCGCGTCCGAGAGAAGCGAAGCGCCGGGACACGCGCGCACGGACCGACGCGAGCTCGCGAGCCAGCACCCCTTCATCCGCGTAGCCGAGCGAGCGTGCGATGCGCCCGAGGAGCTCCGGATCCCGGGGCAGAGCGTGGGTTTGCAAGCCGGTCGCGAACTGGGTGCGATGCTCGAGGCGGCGCAACAGCAGGTAGCTCTCCGTCAACTCGAACTCCTCGCGCTCGCTGACGAAGCCGCAGGCGCGCAGACGTCGCAACGCGTCGAGCGTATTCGCTCCGCGTACCCTGGGCTCTCGGCCGCCCCAGATGAGCTGAAGCGACTGAGCGAAGAACTCGACTTCGCGGATGCCCCCTGAGCCGAGCTTCAAGTCGTCGACACCGTCGGCGGCATCGGCGCGCGCTCGGCTCAGTAGGGCGGCCATCTCGTCGGCCAGACGGGGATCGACCGTTCGCCGCCACACGAACGGAGACAGGGTGTCGAGCAGCTGCTCGCCGAAGGCCAGGTCGCCGGCCACAGGGCGAGCACGGACGAGGGCCGCGCGCTCCCAGGTGCGTCCCCACGTCTCGTAATAGCGCTCCGCGGACGCGAGCGCGTTGACGAGAGGGCCGCGCGTCCCCTCCGGGCGCAAGCGCAGATCGACGCGCCAGACTGCGCCTTCGGACGTCGATTCGTCGAGCGTGGCCACGAAGCGCTGCGCGACGCGCGTGAAGTATTCGTGCAGGGTGCATCCGTCGGCGGCGCCATCGTCGGTCTCGTAAAAGAGCGTGATATCGATGTCGCTGCCCGCGTTGAGCTCCCGCCCCCCGAGCTTGCCCATTCCGACGACGACGAACGGACACGGCTCGCCTTTGGCCGTCCGCGCGGCCCCGAACCGTCCGGTCGCCCAGGCCAGCGCCTCCGCGAGAGCAACCTCGCAGCAGACGTCCGCCAAGTCGGCCAGTTCGCGCGCCGTGACGTCGATGTCTTGCCCCGGGTGAGCCAAGAGCTCACGGGCGGCCACCCTCAGCTTTTCGCGCGCGGCCAAGCGGCGCAAGGCGCGGCCGACGCCGGCGGAATCCCCGTCGTCACGTCTGGCCGCCTGGGCGAGGCGACGATAGGCGCGCACGTCGCGCGCGTGTCGCAAGCCGGGAGCAACCGAAACGAGATCTTCGGGATGGGCGTGGATGAGGCTCGCGAGGGCGGGATAGGTGACACACAGCAAGGCACCGAGCTCGATGAGATCGTTGCGCCGCGGAAGCTCCAGCCGCGCCAAAGCAGCGCGGACGAGTCCGCGAGCGGGTTCGGCGGCGAGGGGAGCGACCGTCTCGGCGCGCAGGCTACGAGACGCGGTTCTGTCGGCGGAGAGGGTCACGCGTCACGGTAAGTCGAACACCAACACCTCCGACCCCGCCGCACCCGTCGATCCGTCGTTGGGTTGGCTCGCGTCGAGCCCTTCGATCGAGATCGTGCCCTGATCGCTGCTACATGCCCCATCCCCACCCTTCAGTTCGAAGCCGTCGGCCCTCACCCGTCCGCGTGCGACGTGAATCCAGACATGCCTTCCCGCGCGCACCAAGTGTTCGACCCTTTCCCCGGGCTCGAGCACGGCGGCGAGTACCCTGGCGTCCGAGTGAATCGTCACGCTCGCTTCTTGCCCGTCCGGCGAGGCGATGAGCCGGAGGCGGCCCCGTCTTTCCTCCTTCGAAAACGTCTTCTGCTCGTAGCCGGGGGCGATTCCGGCTTTGGCCGGAACAATCCAAATCTGCAGAAAGTGCACGTTGTCGGTCTTCGACGCGTTGAACTCGCTGTGCAGCACTCCCGTACCGGCGCTCATCCGCTGCACATCGCCCGGACGAATCACCGAGCCGGTGCCCATCGAGTCCTTGTGCTCGAGCGCGCCATCGAGCACGTAGGAGACGATTTCCATGTCGCGGTGCGCGTGTGTGCCGAATCCGCGCCCCGGTTGCACCCGGTCTTCGTTGATGACGCGGAGCGTTCGAAATCCCATGTGCTTCGGGTCGTAGTAGTCCGCGAACGAGAACGTGTGCCTCGTGTCGAGCCACCCGTGGTCTTCGTGGCCTCGATCTTCCGCGCGCCGAACCGTCAACATGGTGCCGACCTCCTTGCAGGTTTCGGGGGTCGTAGCAGCGCCGGGCCAAGAAGCCACGACGCGCAGAGGGCAATGGCAGGAAAATAGGGGCTGGCGACCGCGTCGTGTACACTCGAGACTGGATGAAGCCTAGGGGTTCCAGGGCCTCGCTGCAGACGTTCCACGCTCTTCAGGCGTCGGATCTCGCGGCTGCCATGAACGAGGCGCTCCAGAAGATCCGGATCGCTCCTGGCGACTACTCGCCCGAGCTGATGGCCCCGGAAGGGCCTTCCACCGCGGGAGGCATTCAGGCCATGCAGCACTTGCGCTTGGTGTCCGCGCAAGACGGCAAGCCCACCATCGTCGTCGGCTACGCGAATCATGCCGAAGGAAAGGCAGAGCTTCGGAACTACGAGTACGTAGCCGCGGTGTATCTCCAGCGCTTCGGCCGTGCGCTCGAGCTCGACCGCGCCGCCTACGATTCCTTCGTGGGCTTTGCAAAACAGGTCCTCGGCGCCCTTCATCTTCAAACGACCATCGTCGGACCCCCAACCGAGTCGGGCGGCGAAGCGCCGGCGACCCCAGCCCGCAGCCTATCGAAAGGTGCGTCTGCCTTTCTCTTCATCGCCCTAGCAGCGGCGCTCATCTTCGGGGCGTGGGCGGTCTTCGCGAGGAAATGACGTATCCGCACGCGAGCGCGACGGGCCAGACGCCAATCGAAGCCGTCTATTTCCAATATCGGGATGACGACCTGCGCGAAGCTGAGCGCCACGTCGGTCTAGAAGCCTGGCGTTCTCGTCGAGAGCAAGCG
>JBAULD010000973.1:0-2082 GCA_049578005.1 Polyangiaceae bacterium | reverse complement strand
GCCGGAGGGCCGAACGGCGCCGGGGGCGCTCCGTACGCGGCGGGATTGGCGGGCGCGGCGGGGCGCGGCATCACGGTGCCGCAGGCATTGCAAAACTTGTCGGTCGGCCTGGCGGCGGCGCCGCACTGCGGGCATGCGCTCATGGTTCTCGGGCCTCGGGCCAGAGCATATCGAAATCGCACGGAAAAGGGCCAGCGAGGATGCGTGAGACCGAGAAGGCGGTCGCTGCCCGTTCCCTACCTCATGCAACCAAGGGCGCCGCACGGTCATCGTTCCGAGTTGCGCGCCGCCTCCGTTGGGGTGCGAAGAAATGAGGAGGAAGCGACCATGCCCAAGATGAGAGCTGCGCAGATATCGAAGCCGGGAGGACCGTTCGAGGTCGTCGAACGCGAAGTTCCGGAGCCGGGACCCGGCCAAGTTCGAATCAAGGTCGAGGCGTGCGGCGTGTGCCATAGCGATGCGTTCGTGAAGTCGGGCGCCTTTCCCGGTCTGTCTCTGCCGCGCGTTCCGGGCCACGAGATCGCCGGGGCCGTCGACCGCGTCGGGGCGGGCGTAACCGCGTGGAAGGCGGGCGACCGCGTGGGTGTGGGTTGGCATGGCGGACACTGCTTCCAGTGCCGCCCTTGCCGGAAGGGCCTTTTCATCAACTGCGAAAACGCACGAGTCACGGGGATTAGCTACGACGGGGGCTACGCCGAGTATGTGGTCGTTCCGTCGGAGGCAGTCGCGCGGATGCCGAAGGGTTTGACTGCGGTGGAAGCGGGTCCGCTTCTTTGCGCCGGAGTGACGACGTACAACGCCCTTCGCAACAGCGGCGCTCGCGCCGGCGACACGGTCGCTGTGCAGGGAATCGGGGGCCTAGGGCACCTCGCGATCCAGTTCGCCGCGCAGATGGGGTTTCGCACGGTGGCGATTTCCCGGGGCGCCGAAAAGGAAGAACTGGCGCGTGCCCTCGGAGCGCACGAGTACGTGGACACGAGTCGCGTGAGCGCCGGCGAAGGCCTCCAAAAGCTGGGCCGCGCCGATCTCGTCCTCGCGACGGCGCCGAACAGTGAAGCCATCGCCAGCACGGTGGACGGCCTCCACGTGCGCGGCAAACTGCTCATCGTCGCCGCGCCGTTCGAGCCACTCCAGATATCGGCCTTTGCTCTTCTCAGCGGGAGGACGGTGGCCGGCTGGCCGAGCGGCAGCTCGATCGACTCGGAGGACACGATGGCGTTCAGCGCGCTCACCGGCGTCAGGCCCCGTGTGGAGCTCTTCAAGCTCGAGCAGGCGGATCAAGCGCTGGCCTCGGTGATGGAGAACCGGGTGCGATTCCGGGCGGTTTTGACGCCCTGAATCGCAACCCTGCGGGTTCCCAGCGAGCTATCCCCCCGCCGCGCCCTTCCACGAGCTCATCACGGCACGCAAGACTTCGCGCACGGGCACCCCGTGGGCGCGCGCGGCCTCGGCGCAGGCTTCGAACTCCGGTTTGGCCTGCGGGGGGCCGAACGGCCCCTCGGCGACTTTCACAGGGATGACTCCGTACGGTGTTCCGACCTGTACCATTCGGCGGGGGCGTTCGGAGCGCACGACGTCGGTTCGGCGCACGCCCAAGCTTGTCGTCTCGCGCAGCATCGTGTCGCCGACGACCTCGGCCAATGCCACTGGTGCGAGCGCCGAGAGGGTCAGCGCGGGTCGTCCCTTCTTCATCGTGATGGGGGTCGCCCACGCGTCTACGGCGCCCGCGGCGAAGAGCGACTCGATCCAGCTCGCCGCGAGCTCGCCGGTTGCGTCGTCGACGTTGGCTTCGAGCACCGAGTGTGTGGGCGAGCCCGCCCTGAGCCCGCCGGTCCCATGGGCGGGGGCCCCGAGCACGGCGCGAACAACGTTGGGTCGATCCGCCAGGTCGGCGCTTCCGGCTCCCCACCCGATGCGCTCGGGCCGCATCGACGGCCAGCGCTGCGAGCCTATCGCGTGGGCTCCCACGATGGCCGCGCCCGTCGGCGTCACGAACTCGAAGTCGAGTCTCCCGTCATAGACCTCGAGTCCCACGAGGCACTCGACCGTCGCCGGCGCCGGGAGCGGCAGCCTGCCGTGCGC
>JBAULD010000972.1:0-7443 GCA_049578005.1 Polyangiaceae bacterium | reverse complement strand
CGGAGTCGTGTGGAAGACTTTCGCCGTGATCGCCGCCCTCGCGCCGATCGATCGTCCGGCGCTTCCGACCGAAGATGCCGGGGCGCTCCAGGCCGAGATGCGGTGCGATCGGGCGGACGGGCCCGGCCGCGTGCGCTGCGAAGTCGAAGCACGTGTGGGCCCCGGCGAATCCATCGCCGAGGGCGACGTCGTCATCGTTCGTACCCCGCCTTTCGTCACCGCGCTCCGCGGCCGCATCGGGCCCCACGATGCGACGACGCGCGATCCGGGCATTTGGCGCTGGGCTCTGGCTCTCGCCGCGCGCGGACGGGGCAGCGGCGATGTGGAGGGACGCGTTCGGCTGGTGGTTTGCCGCACGACCGTTTGCGCGCCCCGCGAGGCTCCGGTATCGGTCCGGGTCGTGGTCGGTGAGTGAGCGCCGGACGGGCGGGAGGCGAGAAGTTGGCCCCACACCACGCCCCGCGGCGACAATCCCGGGCGATGCACCTCCCCAGCCGCTTGCGATCGACGACGCTCGGCGACTTGCTCGGAGCACTCCACCGCGCTCGATCGAGCGGAACGCTGGAGCTGGCGGAAGACCGCGGGCGGGTGCACCGGATTCATCTGACGCAGGGGCTGGTGACGGCGGTCGAACTCGACGGCGCCGCTCTGTCCCTCGCCGAGATCCTGCGGCGGGAGCGAGCCGCGGACGACGACGTGCTCCGCCGGTCGCTCCTTCGCGCGATGGCCTCTCGCCGTCTCCACGGCGAAGTGCTGGTTCACGATTTCCGCGTGTCGCCGTCCGTCGTCGGCAGGGCGCTGCGTCGTCAAATCGACGCTCGCCTCTCGACCATCGAGGAGCTCGCGGACGCGCGGATCGCATTCCGTGTCGCGGTTCGACAACCGCACTGGGTACTCCAGTCGGCGCCCCTCGACCCGAGGGAGTTTCTCCACGGCCGTCGCCGGGCGCGCGAACGGGGATCCCGCCATTCGGACGTCCGGTCCGGCGCGCCCGCAGCGGTCGCGGAACCGAGCGCGTGGCGCGTGCTCGGAGTCCCGCCGGGAACCGACGTGGCGGAGATCAAGCGCGCGTACCGTCGACTCGCGCGCACCGTGCACCCGGACCTGCATCCCCAAGCCACCGACGAAGAACGAAGAGCGCTCGAAGCGCGATTCGTCGTGATAAGCGAGGCGTACCGGGCGCTCGTCGCGTAGCCACGACCAGGCTAATGATTCAGCATGAGCCCTTGGAGGGCGAGCTTCGCCTCGGGCGCAAAGTGGGAGTCTGGAAAACGCCGCAAGAGAGTCCGCCACGTATTCTTTGCGTCGTTGTACGCCTCGATATCGGTCTGGCACCAAGCCAGGAGTTCGAGCGCGTCGTCTTGAATCTCCTTGTCGATTCCTTGTTCGGGAAGCTGCGTGAGGAGGACAATTGCGTCTTTCGGCCGGCGTAGCTTTCGGTATGCGTTGGACAGCTCTAGCTTCGTCTGCGGCGCCACGGCGCCCGCCTCGTCGTAACGCAACGATTCTTCGAAGGCGCTCGCCGCCTCTTGCCAGCGCTGGAGCCGCGAGCTCTCGAGGCCTTGCAAGTAGAGCAGCGCTCCCTCCTCGACGCGCGCCTTGTCGACGGACTCCGCGAAGAACTGCGACTCGGCCTTCGTCAGTGGCTTGAGCTTGACCACCTCCCACGCCTTGACCATGTCGACGCGCTTTCCGTCGCGCACGAGGTTGTAGAATTTCGCCGCCTCGAGCTCCGCCGCATGGCGGTCGGCTTCGCGCTGCTTCAGCTCGTCGATCTCCTGCTTCATGTGCACGTTCTCGTCGCGCAAGTGCTTGCCGGTCGCTTCGATGGCCTCGACCCGGGCGTCCACGAAGAACTTGAGCCCGACGAAGACGACGACGACGAATGCGACGTACGCGGTCGCGCTGTTCCACCGCAGGCGCCCCTCGTACCCCTGCTGGCGTCGGGCGATCGACTTGATGTCCGCCGAGAGCGCGTTGGTCAGGTTGTTCGTCCGGATGACGAGCCCGCGGGACTCGATGATTTCGCGCTTTATTTCGCGCAGCTCGTCGTCTGCTTCGTGCATCTCGTAGCGAGTACCTACGAGCCCCGCTTCTCGCAAGCGAATCACGCGGTGCGATCCGCCGAAGAGCGGGGGATTTGGGCGGCCGGAATGCCGCCTCTTCAGCGCACGACCGACCGAACTTTCACTTTTACCTTGTCGCGCCCTTCGACGTACCAGTCCATGGGCAGCACCGTTCGCGACCAACTCGGAAACGGATCCGGTCCGTCGTCGCTGCTCTGCGGGCGCAGCGCGTCGAGCGTGAACGCCGGCAGGCGTTCGGTCACGCGGCCGCGGTACGCGATCCCTTGCGAGGGGACGCGGAACTGCAAGACGAGCGAGCGCGGCGCGACCGTCTGACGGGGCTCGTTCGCCAGGAGCTGGTCGAGCGTCTCGGGCGGGGCGAGCTCCGGAACGACGTCGTATCCCGGTACCACTTCGACATCGACGTCTTTGCCTGCGAGCTCCGCAGGCATGGTCACTTCGACGACACGCGTCCGCTCGGGCCCGTTCTGGGGAACGAGGTGCAGTCGCAGCCTGGCTTTCGCCCCCGCGTCTACGACCGGGTCGAGCAGCTCGACCCCCCGCAGCCGCCAGAGGTCGCGCGCGTAACGGACCTCGAACTTGGCGCTCACCCGCGAGATTCGCGCGTGCTCCCAGGGGTTGTTGAGAACATCTCCGAGGGTGCTCACGAATTTCGAGCGGGCCCACTCGCCTTCGTCCGGTGCGCCGCCGGCCGCGATTCCCACGTCTTCGAGCTCGACGGACCCGTGTCCCGCGACGTCGACCTCCGTCGTCAGCTTCCAGGTGAGATCGCGCCGTTCGCTCGTCGTCGCTTCGACCACCGATCCGAGGACGACCGAAGCCAACCCCGGCCCCATGAACTTGTCGTCCGTGATTTCGGCGTGCCAGTGCGTCTTGGGAGCGCCGACTGCGCCGGCGATGTCGATGTCGACCGGGATCGTGGGCGCCACGACGTTCTCGTCGAGAACAATCGCGGTCTGGCGGTCTTGGACGAGCGTCCCGAGCGGCCGCGCGCACTCGCCGACCTTGTGAGAAGCGAGCGCGCTCGCGTTGACCCAAAGCACCCGCCCGATGCACGTGGGGATCGCGCTGTCGCCGCCGTTGAGCATGGGGTGGCCGAAGCCTGCGACTTTTCCGGCACCGTCGACGAACGTCGCCGTGCCGAGCCCCATGATCGAGACGTCGCCCCGCGCGAGCTCCACCCCGAGTCCTCCGCCGTTGACGAAATGCGTCGGGGCGTCGGCATCCGGCACGTCGCTCCCGCCGCCTCCTTGCAGCGGCTCGAGGCCGAGGGGCTCGACGAGCTTCCGGAGAGCCGCGAGCGCATGATCCCCGACGCCCGCCATCATCAGGGGCGTGGCGGCCGGCGTCATGGCCCGCGCCGCGTCGGGCGCTCCGCCCAATCGATCGGCGAGCTGCCGCGCGTGCGCCTGCAAGTCGTAGGTCCCCGGCGGCCCGTCGAACGTTCGGACGGAGGCGTGCGGGGGTCCGAAAGACCGCGACGCACCCGCGGCGCCGGGCAGGGGAACGCTTCGCTCCAGGGGCCAGAAGCCCGGCGGGATCGGGCGCCGCATTTCGGCCAGCATGAGGTCGATGGGCGTCACGCCGGCCACGGGCTCGATCTCGAACTGCGACATGCTGTACGCGTACGCGCCCGCGAGACGGCCATCGAGGTAGATGGGGCTTCCGCTCATGCCGCGGACGGTCTTGACGACATCGAGCCGGGGGTTCGGGGTCTTGATGACGATGAGGGCCTCGCCCGGTCGAAAATGATGCAGGATGCCGATCACTTCGACGTCGAAGCGTTCCGGCTGCGTGCCCTTGAAGACCGTCAGCCCGTACCCCTTCATCCCGTCTTTGATCTCCGTGACGGAGATCGTCGCCGGCTTCACGTCGCCACGCGCGAGAGGGACGCTTGCTCCGAGCGCGACGAGGACGCCCGCCGAAAGAGCGCCGAGGAGGGCCGAGGTCGTTCGCACCGGGCCAGTGTCACTCGGGGAAGGCGACTCGCGCAAACGGCGCGTGTAGGGTGACCGTCGATGGGCATCGCGCTCGCGGCTGCGCTCGTCGCTTTCGCCTTCGCCCACATCGCGCTCGTCGTGGGACTTGCGCGCCGGCGCCTTTGGTGGCGCGCCGTCCTGGCACTCGCCGTTCCGCCTCTCGCTCCCTGGTGGGGATGGAACGCGGGGATGCGCAGGCGAACCGTCGCCTGGGTGACGTCGCTCGCCCTCTACGCGATCGGGATCGCGGCGGTCCCCTGAAGTCGGCCCGAGGGGCCGTTACTGAATCGTGACTTCCTTCTGGAAGGTATGGCACTGGTCCGCGGAACAAATGGCCCCTTTGAGCGTACCCGAGCCGCGGGGCGCACCGGCGACGGTCGCCTTCGTCTCGGCCAGGCTGAACTTGGCCTTGTCGAGCTTCGTATCGCCGACGACGAGCTTCCAAGGGTACTCTTTGTTGATGTGCCAGCCGCTGTGGGCGGTGACGGTGACCTCTCCCTTTGACACGTTCACGTCGAACTCGTCGTCCGCGAGGGCAGGGGACCCCAGGGTCGCGCCGAGCGCGACGAGAGCGGACAGCGTGAGGGTCTTTTTCTTCATCGAGAGCATGGGTTCTTGAAGCGGAAGTGTAGGGCGGCGCTTGCGTCGCCGCCAGGGTGGGAGCCGTTCGACGAAACGCGCGAACATCGGGGATTACGGCGCGTCTCGTTCGAGCTTACGCGAGCGATGCGGGCTACCGTGATACGGAAACGTGCATGCCGATCGTCCACCTGATTTGCGGTTCGACCGGTGCGGGCAAAACGACGTACGCACGAGCTCTGGCCGATCGGGTGCGGGGCGTTCGGTTTTCGATCGACGAGTGGATGGCGAACTTGTTTCTCGCAGACCGTCCGGACCAGCTCAGCCCTGCCTGGGCCGGCGAACGGGCGGCTCGCTGCGAAGTGCAAATGTGGGCGACGGCCGACGGCCTGCTCGCGCGCGGCGTGGACGTGGTCTTCGACGTCGGGCTCACGAAACGCGTGCATCGCGAGCGCTTTCGAGCCCGCGCGGCGCAGGTCGGTGCAGCATCCAAGCTGCACTACCTTGACGTGGACCCGGAAACACGGCGCGAGCGCGTGAAGCGACGCAACGTGGCGGGCGCCGCTTTCGAGATAACCGACGACATGTTCAACTTCGTCGAAACCCTGTTCGAAGTGCCTACCGACGACGAACTCTACGAAGCCATGATCGTGTGCTTCTGAGGCGGCGATACTTCGGCGAAACGAGGCGGCAACCCATCGCATCTTGGACGGCGTCATGCTTCGAGAATGATGAGCGCATCAATGCGTACCGACATCGTCGCGACTTTCGTGGAGTCCATGCCCCCGCGCTACCGCCAGCTGTTCGACGCGGCCGCGGCGCGCGAGCACGCGACCATCGTCGAACGTCGCGCGCGAGCTCCCGCGCACGTCGAGATATGGCGGCGCCTTCCGAGCGGAGGCGCGGTCCTGTGCGTCGTCGCCGATGATCGTCCGGGCCTCTTGTCGTTCATCAGCGCCGCGCTGGTCGTGCATGCGCTCGACGTCGTCGCCGCCCAGATTTTCACGCGGAAGGCGACTGAAGGGGCCGAAGCGATCGACCTTTTTTGGGTTCGCCGAGACACCGCGTCGAGCTCGCCTGTCCTCGCATCCGACGCATCCGGCATCGCCGGGGTCCTTCGGGGGCTCATCACGCGCGAGCTCACGATCGACGCCGTCGTACGCCAAACGGGCGCGCGCCCTACACCCTCGCCCGGGGCTGCGACGCACGTGACGTTCGAAGAGGGCGAGTCCGGCCTGTCGGTTCTCTCCGTCGAAACGTTCGATCGACCCGGCCTCTTGCTCGCGATCACCCAGGCGCTCTCACGCGCGCGCGTGCAGATCATCGCCTCGGAAGCGATGTCTCGCGAAGGGCGAGTGGTCGACCGATTCACCGTCGTCGAACTCGATGGCGCCCCGTTGCGCCCTCAAAGACGCGGAATTCTCCAAATCGAGGTCCTATCCGCAATCGAAGCGGTCGCTCGGGGGGAGTCGTGAAGCACCCCACGCGATTGAAGCTATGCCTCGGGGGCCTTCCGTGCGGGACGTCCCCGCGCTCGGGCGCGAGCGCCTACTTGAGTACCTTCTTCGCGTCGGGCGCGCTCGCGTCGTAGCCCTCGATGTGAACGGGAAATTTGGGCGTGCCGAGCCGACGGCGCTCGCGCTTGTTGCGCTTGCCGCTGGTGGTCATTTTGCGCTTTCGGATGCGCTCGAACTGCTGCGTCGACGAAACCATGTGGCCACCTGGGTCAGGAAACAGCGGGGGCGGCAAGATGAGCGGCGCGGAGAATCTTGTCAAGGCCCGCGAAAGGCCCAACGGTTCAATTGGCCGGCCTTACGGTGATCGTCCAGGTAAAGGTCGGACTCGAGAAAGGTGGCACGCGGGCTGTCATCAGCCTGCCCCGGATGCAGGACTCGGCCGGCTGGCCCGCGGCGGGCCCGGCCACGGTGACGTTTTGCACGCTCCCGTCGGCCTTGAACGTGATTGTCGCGTGCGAAATGGGGTCGTCGGGCCCCAGGCAATAGCGAGCCGCCGGCAAGACGGTACCCACGGCGCCTTGCACGGCCCCGATGGCCGGCTTCACGGGGAGATTGCCGGCGGCGACCGGGGCCGGCTCCGCAACGACGGCCAGTGAAGACGGCGGAGCCGCGGCCGGTTGCGCTGCGATGCCGACAGCTCGCCTCATGAGCGCCTCCAAGCTCTGGTCGCTGGCGGCCGGCGCAGCCGATTTGCTTTGTGTCGCCGGCGCCGAAGGCCCCGCTCGATCGGCCGGCGGCTCCGCGGGCGTCGTGTGGCCCGCCGTTCCCGGCGGCGCGGTCTGTGGGGATGAAGATGGATCGCCGGCGCGGTCCGCGGCCTGCCTTGCCGGCGGATCCACCTGGGGAGCAGCGCCCGGTTGCGGGGACCCCGGGGGTTCGACGGCCTCGAGCGACGCACTCGAGATCGCCTTCTTGCCCGGGTCCAAAGCGCGAGCCGGAGCTGCGGCCGGTTCACCCCCGCCCACGCCTGCCGCGGTGACGCTGGGCATGGATCGGAGCGCCGCGGAGGCTTGTACGGCGTGCGTCGAGCCGGCCTGTAAGACCACTGCGGTCATCAGTCCGCCCAGACCGATTCCGGCTCCGAGCGCGATCCACACGGCGCTCGCTCCTTTCCTCGGGGCAGGGTGTTCCGGATTGGCCGCCAGGACGGCCGGTCGAGTCGTCTCCAGGGGTGGAAGCGCGGCGGGCGGGGGGAGCGCAACGCGAGGGGCTTCGACCGCGGGTGCGCGCATCGCCGCCGCGACCGAGCGCGAAAGAGGCGGCGAGGCGGGCGGTGGCAGG
>JBAULD010000971.1:0-8253 GCA_049578005.1 Polyangiaceae bacterium | reverse complement strand
GATCAACGACGAGCGGGGCCACGCGGCCGGCGACGTGGTGCTCCAGGGAGTAGCGCGCGTTCTCGCCGGCGTCGCGCGCAAGAGCGATTTCGTCGCACGCTGGGGTGGCGAAGAGTTCGTCGTGGCGCTCCCGCAAACGAGCGACGCAGGAGCGCGGATCGCGGGCGAGCGCGTGCGGCGCGCGGTGGCTGCCGAGACGCATGCGGTCTCGGACGGAGGCGAGCCGGTTCGCGTGACCGTCTCGGTCGGGGTCGCGAGCTCGGACGCGCCTTGGTCCATCGAGTCGCTGGTGGGCTCCGCGGACGCGGCGATGTATGCGGCCAAGATGCGCGGTCGAAACCGTGTCGAAGCGGCAGCCGAGCGGACTGAAGTCTCTTCGGTGCGGCGGATGCGCGCGGACGCGCCGGCCGGACGCGCGGCGCCGCATTCGGGCCGGGAGTAGCGGCAGCCGAGCGTCGGCAACGACCAAGCGGTGCAACAGAGACCGGCAGAGCGCTGCGCCTCGCCCGCTGTTCAACGATTGAGATTGGCGGTAGCCATCGCGGCGCCGCCAGGTTCGACGGTGACGTAAACCGTTTTGGTCTTGGCCGGATCCGCGGCGACGAACGTCACTTGATGCGCGCCCGCAAGCACCGTGACGCGGATCTTCGGTGTGGCCCCGAGCGGCTTGCCGTCGAGGAAACACGTCGACGGTGGAATGGAGTTGATGGTCAAGAGGCCGACGTCCGCCATCAGGCCGGGTGCCGGTCGCGGCAGGTTCGCGCTTGGCGCGGCACGAAGCCCCCAGAGAACCTCATCCAGCGCTCGCTCGTCCTCCGGAGGGCCTGCGCTCATCGCCAGACACTCGAGCAGCCAGCGCTTTTTGCCCGTCGGCGGATCGACGGTGTACGGTGGGTTGCAGTTGCGTTCGGCCGACTCGACCGACCTCTCTGCGCTCGTCTCACGGGCGCCCCCTCCGTACTGGGCGACCCTATCGTAGGCGACCAAATGGGGCGGGAGCTCCGTGTCGTGCGGAGGTAGGTCGTCGTCGGCCAAGGCCTCCGAATTTGGTCCTACCGGAGTGCTCTCGATGTCGCGCGATCCGCATCCCAACATTGGGTCCAGCGCGATGACGGAGATCAGTCCCGCGACATGCCAGACGAACCCAGGTGCGTACAAATTGCGAAAATCCCGATTTGGCGACCACGTGCGCTTGAGTGGTGCGCTCATGACATCGAAACCCTACCACTCGAGAATCGCATCGACCAGACGTCGTCCAATGACGTTCTCAAGGGGATAGCGCAAGCCCTGGATGTCAATTGCAGGGAATTGCAATGACGGCCTCCAGAGGCCCCGGCAGCGCCGAAGCACCGTGACCGGCGGGGAAGGCGTGTTGCGAGAACGCCCTCCAAGGCGGTGCGTCAAGCGAGGGATTCGCTCCGAACGCACCACGCCTGCGGCGTGTTGCGAGAAGACTTGAACGCCCTCCAAGGCGGTGCTTCAAGCGAGGGATTCGCTCCGAACGCACCACGCCTGTGGCGTGTTGCGAGAAGACTTGAACGCCCTCCAGGGCGTGCCGGTCGCGCAAAGCGCGACCGAGCGCGCCCGGAGGGATTCGAACCCCCGACATGTGGCTTCGAAGGCCACCGCTCTATCCAGCTGAGCTACGGGCGCGTGAGACGCGCATCGACTACCACGCGGCGCCCCCCGGCCGCCAGGGCCGTGACTCGCCCCTTGACGGTCCAAACCAGGGCGGCGTACCCCTGGGGCCGTGATGGCCGGCGAGCTCCGCGGCGTGCAACTCGGCGCCGTTGAGGCCCCGGAAGTGTATGGCAGCGCCGCGATCGCCAAAATCGTGCGCGCGCTCCCATTGATCGAGGGCGCGTACTCGCTCGTGCGGTTCTCGATTTTGCGGCCAAAACTCCTGAGCGTCATGGACCTCCTCCTCACCGACCGCGGGAGGATTCTCGACGTCGGCTGCGGCTTTGGTCTCTTCGCCGCCTACTTCGGCCAAACGCAGCGCCGCCGGCGGATCACCGGCGTCGACCCGGATGCCCGGCGCGTCGGGATCGCACGCCACGTCGCAGACGCGCTCGGGCTGCACGAACACAAGTTCGTCGTGGGAGACGTGCGCGCCGCGGCGATCGAGGGCCCGTTCGAGGCGGCGTACGTGCTCGACGTCATGCACCACCTTCCGAGGGAAGACCAGCGGCGGGTGCTCGAGCGGCTCCGCGGTTTGCTCGCACCAGGAGGGATGCTGCTCGTCAAAGACATCACCACCGAGCCGCGCCACGGGCTGCTCTTCACGAAGTCGCTCGACCGCTTAATGGTGGGCTGGCGCGAGCCGCTGGCCTATCGTCACCACCGGGAGTGGGGCGCCATGCTGACCGATCTCGGGTTCTCGGTGCGCATGGTCCGCGTGCCGGACGTCTTGCCCTATCCCCACATCGTCATCGCCGCGACCAAAGTTTGAGACAGGTCTATTTCACGCGATCGCGGATCGACTCGAAGCGCAGCTTCCAGACCATCGCCACAGCCTCGAGGAAGATCTTCCGGCTCATCTTGGACCGTCCGAGCGTGCGGTCGACGAAGACGATGGGCACCTCCTTGACGCGCATCCCCTTGCGGGTCGCCCGGTAGGTCGTCTCGATTTGGAACGAGTAACCGTTCGAATGCACGCTATCGAGGTCGATCGCCTCGAGCGCCCGCCGTGAAAACGCTTTGTAGCCGCTCGTCAAGTCTCGAATGGGCAGCCCGAGGATCGTCCGCGCGTAGAGGCTACCGCCCTTGGAGAGGAGGTAGCGGCCCGGGCCCCACCCCTCGATGCCGCCGCCGGGCACGTTACGGGAGCCGATCACCACGTCGTAGCCGTCGTCGAGCGCCCGCTCGAACTCCGGCAGATACCGGACGTCGTGAGACAGGTCGGTGTCCATCTCGTAGAAGCGGTCGTAACCTTCGCCGAGGCCCTTGCGGAACGCATCGACGTACGCGGTTCCCAGGCCAAGCTTGCCTGGCCGGTGAATGACGCGAACGTGCGGGTCTCGCGCGGCGAGCGCGTCGGCGATCTGCCCGGTGCCGTCGGGCGATCCGTCGTCGACGACGAGCAGATCCGCTTGGGGGAGGGCCGACCGAGCGGCTTCGACGAAGCGCGGTAGGTTCTCGGCCTCGTTGTATGTCGGTGTGACGATGAGCGTACGCGTCATTTCGGGCAAGGGCTGGGGAGGCGGTAGGACGGACGACAGTCGGAGCGTCCGCGAGCAGTCTTATCAGACTTCGGGCCCGCTTCGTCTCGGCGTTCGACCGGGGCAACTTGCCTCTGACCTGCGGCCGCACAGCCCTGTTAGGATGGATGGAGTCGATGGCGCTGAAGTCCAACCCCGCTCGCTCGCTCGATGTCCGCCTGGCGGACGCCGAGGCGGCGCTCTCGCGCGAAATGCGCGTGAGCAAAGCGCTGCGGGAGGTCGGCGTCGCGCTCGGAACCACGCTCGACCTAGACCGGCTGCTCGAGCTCATTCTCGACAAGATCACCGAGGCGCTCGAAGCGGATCGCGCGACGCTGTATTTGCTCGACGAGACGAACGACGAGCTCGTGTCGCGAATCGTCCAGGGCGAAGAGGTCCGCTCGATCCGGCTGAAAATCGGTCACGGAATCGCGGGCCACGTCGCGCGCACGGGCAAGCCTCTGCATGTGCGCGACGCCTACAAAGACCCGCGTTTCAGCGCCGAGTGGGACATGCTCTCGGGCTACCGCACGCGGTCAATCCTTGCAGCGCCCATCCGAAACCACC
Organism: Polyangiaceae bacterium; assembly: GCA_049578005.1. Classification (GTDB taxonomy): domain Bacteria; phylum Myxococcota_A; class Polyangia; order Polyangiales; family Polyangiaceae; genus Palsa-1150. The sequence goes on along the minus strand of JBAULD010000971.1, from coordinate 4,486 downwards.
TCGGCAAGACGATGGGCGTCGTGCAGGTGCTCAACAAGAAGCGCGGGGAGTTCACCGACGACGACGCGGAGATCCTGGCGGCGCTGGCGACTCAGGCGGCCGTCAGCATCGACAACTCGCGCCTCTTCATGTCCGTCACGCAGAAGAACATCCAGCTTCTCGACACCAAAGAGCAGCTCGAGAATCGCGTCGACGATCTGAAGCTACTGTTCGACCTCGAGCGTGCGATGGCCCGAGCGACTTCGCTCGACGAGCTGCTCATCGCAGTCCTCGGCGAGGCGACGCGGGCGTGCGAGGCGAAGATGGGCGCGGTCGCGCTTCGGGATCCCGAAGGCCGGGCCGGCGCTCTCTACATCATCGACGAGCGCACGCGGAAGATGAAGCGTCTTCCGTACCCGGACGACGCGGGCCTCATCGGCTGGGCAATTCAGCACAACGAGGTGCTGGTCACGAGCCGTGCGGACAGCGATCCGCGCCGTGATCCGGAACTCGACGAGCGCATCGGAGGGGCGGCGACCAAGACGGCGCTCATCGTTCCGCTCGAGGGCGAGCACACTCCAATGGGGGCGCTCGCCATCTACAACAAGCGGAGCGGCCGGCCCTTCGACGACGAAGACCGCGAGCTATTGCAGCTCGTCACTGCGAACGCGTCGACCGCGATTCTCCTCCAGCTCTCGCGCGAGGGCCGTGAGCGCGAAGAGCGCCTAACCACCATAGGGCGCCTCTTGTCGAGCGTGATTCATGATCTCAAGACGCCGCTGACCGTCATTAGCGGCTATGTTCAGTTGATGCAGGGGTCCAACGACCGCCGGATTCGCGAGCGCTACGCGAACCTCGTCCTCCGGCAATTCGATCTCATCGGCGCCATGCAGCGCGAAGTGCTCGAGTTCGCGCGCGGCGAGAAGAGCGTCCTCGTTCGCAAAATCTACCTCCAGAAGTTCTTCGACGACGTGCGCGGGCAGCTCGAGGCGGACCTCGCGAGGCGCGGCGTCGAACTCGTCGTGGACGTGCAAGAGCGGGGTACCGCGCGGTTCGACGAAGGGAAAATCCTGCGCGTCGTGCACAACCTCGCTAGAAACGCGGTGGAGGCGATGGGCCGGCGCGGCGGCAAGTTCGTCATCAAAGTGACGCGCGACAGGGGCGATGGGTCGCTCCTCTTGAGCTTCTCGGATACGGGGCCCGGCATTCCGAAAGAGATCGAGCACCGGCTGTTCCAATCGTTCGTGACGAGCGGAAAGAAGGGGGGCACCGGGCTCGGCCTCGCTATCGTCAAGAAAATCGCGGAAGAGCATGGGGGCAGCATCGCCGTGCAGTCCTCGAGCCGGGGGGCCACCTTCAAACTCCGAATTCCGCAGCCACCAGTCTCGTGAGCGTCCGAGCATGAAACCGCACCTTCGTTTGGCCCTGTGGGCCGGCATCGCAGCTCCGAGCATCGTCATCGCGGCCTCCGGAGCGGGCTGCAGCAGCATCAGCGTCGTCCCGATTGGTTCGTCGTCGGTCGCTCAAACGGCGTGTCCCGCCACGCTGGCCGAGACCATCGGCGCGGCGTGCGCTGTTTTTGGCTCGACGTGCGGCCCGACGATCACGTGCGGCTTTTCCCAGATTTCGGTCCTCTGCCTGTGCGATGGTCACGCGTTTCAGTGCACCGACGGTGCGGGCAACCCGGTCGACACGGCGGACGCGGCGACCTGCCTGACGCCGCTCGACGCAAGCACCGCGTGTCCACACACCGAAACGGCCGCGGAGTTCGCGCCCTGCCAGTCGACGGGCCTGGTCTGCAACTATCCGAGCAGTTGCCCGAACGCGTACGACCAGTGTCAGTGCTTCCCGGGTCAGACGCGCGACGGAGGATTTGGCTTTCGATTCGAGTGCGAGCCGGCCGCGTGCGAGTCGCCCGATGCCTCCGTGGGCAGCCCGACTCCGACGTCCGAAACGGATGCCAGCGAGTCCGCCGATACCGTGTCCCCCGAGGCTTCGTCGAGCGACGAAGCGTCCGACGCGCAAGGAAATTCAGAAGCCGAAGCAGCTGCCAGCGCGGCCGATTCCAGCCTCGACGCAGCTGCGGCCAGCGACAGAGCAGGCGTCGGTGACGCTGCCCTCGATAGCGACTCGCCCGCCGAGTGAGGACAAAGGACGGGGCGACTCTGTCGCCCCGTCTGGCCTGGATCAGCCCTTGGCGAAGCCTTGCAAGAAGAAGGCGATGACGAACGCCAGCAGCACGAGCGACTCAATCAGCGCGAGGCCGAGAATCATCGGCGTTTGAATACGCGCCGCGGCGCCCGGGTTGCGCGAGATTCCCTCGAGTGCCGCGGCTGCCGCGCGGCCCTGGCCGAGAGCACCGCCGAGCACTCCCAGCCCGATCGCGATGCCCGCACCCGCCGCAGCCCAGGCCCGGACGTCGAATACGTTCGAGCCCGAGTGGTCGTCCTGGGCGTACGCCAGGAGCGGCAAGAGGAAGGTCGCGGCGAACGGTAGCGCCGCCAGAGCGAACTTCTTCGGGAACGACATCGTCAATGGCTCCTTCTTCGTGTGCAATGGTTTAGCTGGAGCGGCCTTGTAGTCGCTTTCAGCTCAGCAGGCTAGTCCGCACGTTCAATGCGCGGCGCTTGCCGCCTGCGCCTCGCCGGCGCCGTGGGTCTTTGTTTCCGCATGATGTTCTTCGTGTTCGGTCGCGAGCGAGATGTAGATCGACGTGAGGAGGCAAAATACCATCACCTGAACGACGACCACGAGCGCCCCTAAGAGCATCACGGGGACAGGCAAAAACAGCGCGACCATGCCCAGCGTGAGCGTGATGAGGAGGTGGTCGACCGCCATGTTCAGCATGAGACGGATGCTCAACGTCAGCGGCCGAATCAGCGTCGAGACGGTTTCGATCACGAAGAGCAGCAAATTGATCGGGATGCCCCACCAGCCGATGTAAGGCCCGAACAGGTGCTTCACGTAGTCGAGGCCGTTCTCCTTCAGCCCGTAGTAGTTGAACATGACGAACACGACCGCGGCGCAGCCCATCGTGATGTTCCAGTTCGACGTCGGCGGCACGAAGCCGGGGATGAGACCGAGCGCGTTCGCGAAGAAGATGAAGCAGGCGAGAGAACCGACTAGCGGGAAATATCGCTTTGCCCGCTTTGGCCCCATCATGTCTTTCATCGTGCCGTACCAGAAGCCGATGAACACCTCGAGGAACGTCCGCAGCGTGAGGCTCGCGTCCGGTATGACCGATTTGTCGTGGTCGACGAGTTGCCCCCGGACGCCGAGGGCCAGACCGACCACCACCAACATGACGAACAAGCTGGCAACGAGTGGCTCAAGTCCGTGCGCGCTCACCGGTTCGCCGAAGAGCGAGCTACCAAAGGCGCTCAGGTTGTGGCCGAGGGCCGGAAACATCGCGATGAGGTAGCTGAAAAAGGAGGTGTGCTCGGGCATGTTGCGAATCTCTACGGCTCCCCTTCTGCGCTTCTATCGCTCACCAGCGAGCCGATGGCAATCCCAATGGGCAGGGCGCCAAACCCGACGAGCATCGGCAGCGGACTTACGACGGCGTAGCGCAAGAGCATCCAGACCACGACGAAGAGGCCGAACATTTTGAGCGCGGCGAGGAGCGACCACGCAGCGGCGGAGCTCGGGACGCGCGCCCCGGACTTCGAGCCGCTCGGGAGAAGCGCCGTCACGATTCGGGCAAGCGCCCACAGGTTGGTCGCCGCGACGGCCGCGCCAACGCCCACGGAGACCGCAGCCGAAGGACCCCGCGACACGAGCCCTCCCACGCTGAGCGCCGCGCCGCATACCAACACGATCACGATCGTCGTGCGCAGCCGGGCGTCGAGCTGCGAGCGCTCGCCGTCGGTCGTAGTGGTCATTCTACCTTGCCGTTCTTCTTCGAGTGCTTTGGCTCGTCCGATTCGGAATCGTCCGTCATCGGGGGTGGCTCCGACTTGTGTACCCAGCTCTCGTCGACGGTCCAGCGGCTCGCCGCCGGATCCTCCGCTTCGGCGCGTTCGATGTCCCGTTGCATCGTCGCGGCCGTGCGCATCAGGTTACGCACCCCGACCGCCACTCCCAAGACAAAGCCGACGGCCATTCCCCACCCTCGGCCGTGCCAATAGCGCTCGTCGAGCCAGTGGCCCGCTCCCCCGAGAATGAGAATTGCGAGCACGAGCTCGATGCCCACGCCCCCGTAACGACCGAGCTCTCTGTATGGCTTCGCCATGTTCCTCCGAGTGATTGGAAAAGCCGCTCTTCTTCGGCGGCGAGCGCCAACGTTGCCCGTCGCTTATGATTCATGGAGTGCGCACTTCTCCGCGCACTCTTGCCATGAGGTCGGCCATGCGGGCGAACATTCGGGCCGCTGTTATCGTCGCCAGTCTTTTTCTCGTCGGGTTCGCGGGCGCGCAAGAGGAGCTTCCACCGCTGCCGCCGCCCGGAGAGCCCCCGCCGCCGGCCCCACCCGAAGCGCAGCCGCCACCCGTGGTTCCCCCGCCACCGC
>JBAULD010000970.1:0-1775 GCA_049578005.1 Polyangiaceae bacterium | reverse complement strand
GCCTTCACCAAGTGCCTGCCATCCAAACAGCCGCGGAATCAGGAGCCAGGGCGCGACGGCTAAATCCGCCGCTTCCCCACGTTGCGTAACCTTCGAGCGCGATCCGCGATCCCATGTGTCGAGAGAGCGTCCTTGCCGGGGGAAACGTCCGTGAGCATGAAAATAATAGCCGGCGCACTCCTGGGCGCAAGGCCCACAAAGGGGGGCCGAGGGCGCGTTACAAAACGACTCGCTCAGAGGTCCAAGCGCCAGCGCAGGCCCACCCCGAAATTGCCGACCGGGTAAACGGGAACGGGGGCCACATTCTCCCATAGGGTTTCGAACCAAACATTGCTCCCGAGCCACCAGGAGACCGTCCCACCCACGATTCGCTGATAGGCGAGGCTGCTCGTCACAGTGGCAGCAAGGCGTTCGCCAATGCGCTTGCCGACGGTCACGTCGGGAACAATCACCAAGCTCAGGGGCGAGTACGTTCCCCCGAAGCGCACTTCGTCTATCGGCACGACATCGCGCACGAGGCGCTGCGCGCCGCCAAGTCCGGCAAGAACCTCGAGTCCGGCACTCGACTGAAGCTGCGCCGTGGCCTGCATCGCGTCGAGCTCAGGACGAGTCATGCCGAGCGTCAACAAGAGAACGATGTCGGTCTGGCTCAAAGGCGGATCGCTCGTGAGCTCGACTCGGATGTCCCCGTCACTGCCGAGAGCCCGGAGCTGGATTCGCCAGGCCCGAGCGCCGCGTGCTCCATACGAAGCAAATGACGCGGGAGGTTCGAAGGCGCTCAGCCGGCGGTAGTCCGTAGTGGCCACGAGGTCGACTCGAGGAGTGACCGCCAGAGGGTCGGCAAAATCAAGAGTCGCGTGCGAGACATCGAAGGAGACTCCCCGCACGTGGAGCTTGCCGCCACCCAGCGCGACCAGCCGACCGTCCAGCGAGGGGCGCTGGTTGGTCCCACGCAGCCAGAACTCTCCCGGCGAGGCAAAGCGCACTGTGGCGACGTCGTCGTCGAGCTGCGCAGGCGCGCGCAAGCGCAGTCGTATGGCCAGATCGACGAGGTCCCGCGAGGGATCGAACTCGCCAGCTCTGTCGACGGCCGACGAGCTCGCGGTTTCGAGCGGGCGCCGGTAGACGAGATCGTCGAGCGCTGCGTCGCCAGTGACGACGACCGTGTGGGGGTCGCCGCGCAGGAGCCGGCGGACGTCTGCGAGCACGCTCACGTCGGCATCGAACGCGGCGTCGATTCCGCGTGCGATGGCGAGGTGCACGCCCCGTGCGCGCACAGCCAGATGAGCCACCCCGGGGAGCAGCCCGGTGATCGTGCTTTCTCCTGTGACATCCACTTGCCCGTCGCCCAGCTTCGCGGACACGCGAACGATGCGAAGCTCGTGTCGGTCGACCGAGACGTCGACATTCACGTCGCGAAGCTCGCTCGGGATCCACGTAAAGCTCGCCGTGTCGGCGTGGGCCCGCAGCGCCCCGTGGAACATCGGCGCGTCCAGGGGTCCTTTTATCGTGAGCACGCCCGCAACCGTTCCCTCCGCGGTGGCAAGGTCCGGCACGACGCCCACGAGAAGAGCGAGATCGGCGTGTGCGACGTCGACGTCGATGTCGATCTGCGGGGGATGCTGCGTGAGCTCATAGACCGAGCCCCGGACCGTGGCCCGGACGAGCCGTTCTCGTGGCGTGGCGGGCGAAGGAACGACGCCGGGCGTCGGCGGCTCGGCGGGGACCTGAACGACGCGCTGCTCGGGGAGCTCGATATCGATTCGCATGGGTGG
>JBAULD010000969.1:0-2023 GCA_049578005.1 Polyangiaceae bacterium | reverse complement strand
TTTGGTCGAAGGCGGCAAATCCTGAAATGCGGTCATTTGTCGCAGCGCTCGTGCCTTGCACGCTGAGCTGTACGTGGTCGAGCGACGGCGCGAGGCGTTCGAGCCGTTTTCGCTCGAGGGGAACGCCGCTGGTGACCAGGTTGACGTAGAGATCTGCGGCCCGCGCGCGGGCGGCGATCGCCTCGAGATCGGCGCGGGCGAGCGGTTCGCCGCCGCTGAGATGCACCTGCATCACGCCGAGGCCTGCGGCGTCGTCGACGACCCGCATCCACTCGTCGGTGCTCAGCTCGTCCTGCCCGCGGACGAGCTCCTGCGGATTGGAGCAATACGGACACGCGAGCGGACATCGGTGGGTCAGCTCCGCGACGAGCGTATACAGCAAGTCCCCAGAGGGCCCAACGCTCTGCGTCGGAAGCCGACTCTCGCCGGGGGGTTCCGACGCCACCCCTCCCTCGAGGTCGAGGACCAAACCGCGCACGCACAGCTCCGATACGAGCGCGCGCACGTCGGACTCGATACGGGCTCGGTCGGCTCCAGAGTAGCGCGCTGCGAGCGCTTCCGCGATCGATTCCACCGCGCGCGTCCCGTCGCATAGCTCGACGATCGCGGCCGCGGTCTTGCTCAAACGCAGGCCACGCTCCGGCGACAGAAGCACCGGCGTGCCGTCGCGCCTGTCGAGGCGTAACCGCGCGCCGGAAGCAAGGCGCGGCCTCACGCCGCCGCCTCGGCCACCGCATCGAGCAAAGCCCACAGAATCGTGCACTTGTCGACGAGCGCGCGCACACACGCCTCCTGCGCCTCGCGCGTATTCGCGTTCTCGACGACGAACGCCAGAGCTTCCTGCGCGTCGCGTGTGGCGCGTGGAATACGCGATCGAAAGTACGCGAGCGCGGCGGCGTCGACCCAGGGGTAGTGCCTCACCCAAGCGTCGATTCGCGCGCGCATGATGTCCGGCGCGAAATGCTCGGTGAGCGACGACGCGACCGCTTCGAGCAAGGAGCGCGACCGCACGAGATGGACGTACGCGTCGCACACCGACCGTACGGCCGGAAGGACATGCGTGCAGCCGCGCACGTCCGCCTCGTCCAAGCCGAGTCCGCGCGCGAGGACCAGCCACTCGTGGAGCCCTCCCTCTCCCTCATGGGCGCCGTCGTGATCGACTATCCGGCGGATCCAGCCCCGGCGAAACGCGCTGTCTTCGGTCTTCGAGAGAATGATTGCGTCTTTGATGGGTATGCGCGTTTGATAATAATATCGATTCCGTACCCAGCGCTCGAGGTCGGCCTTGCTCAGCTCTCCTGCGTGCATCCGAAGGTTGAACGGGTGCAGGTGGTGGTAGCGAGGAGCCCCTTCCGCGCGAAGGCGCTCGACGAAAGCCGGTCCATCGAGCGGGGGCGAGGTCACACCGAAACTTCCATTCCGTCGACGGCAACTTCCCAGCCGGCGCGCTCGACGGCCATGCGCTCCGGCGAGTCGACGCGCAGCATCGGATTCGTGTTGTTGACGTGCGTGTAGATTCTTCGCGCCGCTTTCGAATGCTGCAGGCGCGCCAGGCTTCCCGCGTCGCCACCCACCGGCACGTGCGCCATATCGCTCGCCATTGCCTTGCCAAGACCCTGTACGACCAGTTCGTCATTGCTCCAGAACGTGCCGTCGAACAATAGGACTTTTGCGCCGTCGAGGAGCCGCTCGACCCCCGCCATCGTCCCGACCGAAGTGGCGACGACCATCACGCGCCCGTCATGCGCCAGATCGCGAATGCGGAGCGCGACGTTGTCCTCCGGCGAGGGTTCGGCGAGCCCGGCGAGGTGCACCGGGAGCTTGCCCGGAGCGGCCAGCGCGGTGACGCCCACGCCTGCCTCCTCCACGACGACCTCGCGGCCCAGTTCGAAATCGGTCCACCGGACCTGATCCGGCGTTCGCGCGAGGGTGCGCAGCACGGCGTTGCGCTCGACGAGCCCCGCGCGCACTCGGAGCGTCGCCAGAACATGCATGGGCTCGGACTCGCGAAGCGACAGGAGGC
>JBAULD010000968.1:0-4627 GCA_049578005.1 Polyangiaceae bacterium | reverse complement strand
GTGCCGGCCTCGGTATCCGAGAGCGGCCCGGAGTCCGAGAAGGAACCCGCGCCCGATTCCGAGGACGAACCCGACTCACGAGGACTTCCGGAATCCTCGTGGGCTTCGTCGGCTGGAGAAGTCGAGCAGGACGTCGCGAAAGTCACGAGCGCCGCGAAGAGCGCTGAGCCGTAGTAGCAGTCCACGCGACCTTCCAATCTGCAAACTCGTGTCGCACAGCCAGCCCGACGATGCAACGAGCCCCCTCAACCTTCCGCGCCAGTCGTGCCGGACCGATTCCGGACGGGCAGCTCGATTCGGAATGCTGCGCCGCTTCCCGACCTGTCGACGAGCTCGATCGAGCCTCCGTGTGCGCTTGCGATCCGCCGCGCCAGTGCCAAACCGAGACCCGTCCCTCCCGGGCGGTTCGTGACGAGTGCGTCGAAGATTCGCGCGGCGATCTCCGCCGGCACTCCAGGCCCATCGTCGGTGATCTCGATGATCGTATGGCCCTCGTTTTCCCACGCTCGCGTCGTGACGCGAGGGGGGTGAGGGGCGCTGGCGTGCACGGAGTTCTCGTAGAGAGCGTGGAGGAGTCTCGCGAGGAGGCTCGGATGCGCGAGCACGAGCAAGCCCGAGGGGTCCAGGCGGTCGTCCCACTGCGCGGCCTCCGGTGCAAACTCGGCGCGCGCCGCCGTAATCGCTTCGGCCAGCGGCACCGACTCCGACCGCAGGGCTTCCCCTCTCGCGAGTGCCATCAGATCGTCCACGATCCCGTGCGCGGCTCGAGCGTTCTTTTCGATAGTGCTTACATGCCCCAGGGCCGCTTCGGCATTCCCTTTGCTTCCTTCCTGCCGCGCCAGGTACGCGCTCGCCGAAATGACCTGCAGCCCGTTGCGCAGCTCATGAGCAATCTCCATCGCGATTTCCCCGAGCATGGCAAAGCGTTCGCGCGATCCCTGCTCGTCCTCGGAGCTCATGGCGCCGAGGGTAGGAGCGCGGCGCCGGTACCGGCAAGCCGTCACTGCCGAGGGCTCGCGCCGGTTAGGCTTTGGCCCGCGGCCGAAAGAGCGTAGCTTTTAGACGCGATAGTTCCCGCGCACATGGCCGCCGCACAACCAGACAGCAAGATTGGAACTGGTACCGTCCTGGTCGGCAAGTACCGGGTCACGCGCGAACTCGGACGCGGCGGGATGGCGGCCGTGTACGAGGCGGAGCACGTCCACATCGGCAAGCGGGTCGCGGTCAAAGTGCTCGCCTCCGAGCTCGCAAGTTCGAACATTGTTACCGAGCGGTTTTTTCGAGAGGCGCGCGCTGCGGCGAGTGTGAAAAGCCCTTACATCGTCGAGATCTACGACTCCGGTCGCTTGGAGGACGGGCGGCCCTTCATCGTGATGGAGCTCCTCGAGGGCGAATCGCTCTACGACCGGATGGCGCGGGTGAGGCTCATCGACCCGCAAGGCACGGTGCGAATCATCGGTCAGGTGGCCAAGGGACTGACCAAGGCCCACGGCGCAGGGATCGTCCACCGAGACCTGAAGCCCGAGAACATCCATTTGTGCAGGGTCGAAGAGGGCGAAGAGGTCGCAAAAATACTGGATTTCGGCCTCGCCAAGTTTTACGCCCCCGTCCAGACGGACGAAAAGACCGCGCGGCTAACCAAGGAAGGAGCCGTGTTCGGAACGCCGGCGTACATGTCTCCCGAGCAGGTCAAGGGGCACGGGACCGTCGACCACCGCTCGGATCTCTGGGCGCTCGGGTGCATGGCATTCGAATGTCTGACGGGCAGGCCGGTCTGGAACACGGAGCAAGGCGTGGCAATGACTTTTGCCGCGATAGCCTCGGCGCAGCTGCCCACCCCCAGCCGGCTGCGGCCAGACTTGCCGGCGGCTTTCGACGCCTGGTTCCGACGGGCACTCGACCGCGATCCAGACAGTCGCTTCCAGTCCGCCAAGGAGCTGGCCGACGGGCTCGCACAAGCGCTCGGGGCACCCCCCATTTCGCTCATCAACCTCGTCGAGATCGATGCGATCGAGCGAGCGTCGCAGCCTCCGGCGAGCGAGATCGGCGAGCGGGGGCCGCCCTCCTCGATTCGCGGATCGGGGGTCAAATCTACGAAGCGAACGTCGGGAGGCCCGCCTCTCGGTGTCGGGCCGGCTTCTCCCGCCATGGGTGACTTGGGCTTGCCCCAGGTTTCGGGCGACTTGGTCTTCAGCGCGGCCGACCTGTCGCCGGCAGCGGTGGAGGAGCTGTCTCCGGTTCGACGAAGCTCGAGTTTAGCGCGTGTAACGGTCGCGGCCGCTCTCCTGGGAGGGGCCGCAGTCGTTGCCGGGTGGTTTGCGTACACCAGGGTGATTCATCGAGCAAATCCGGCGCCAGCCGTCGCGGCTGCGACGGCGTCGGCACATCCCAGCGCTGTAGCGGCCTCCGACTCCGCGCCAGCGCCGGCGGCACCCCTGCCCGAGATGCCGAAGTGGATGGCTACCATCGAAGAGGGCCAAGGACTGCTGGCGTCGGGCGACCCCGACGCCGCCCTCCGCAAGTTCAAAGACGCGGTGGATGCAGGCGGCGGCCCCCTGGCAAAGTCGTTTCTCGATCAAGTCAAACTCGGAACGGCGACCACGGGGCCGTGCAAGATGGTGGCCTTCTCGCATCCGCGCCTCGGGTACGGCGGCGCCCTTGGACGGCCTTCCGTGGCCGTCACATCCAAGGGAGCGGTCGTCGCGTGGACCGACGACCACGAGCAGCCGGGGCACGAGCACGTGTATTCCGTGCTCGTCGACGCGAGCGGTCGGCCCACGTCGCGGCCGCGCGACCTAACGCCGGAGGCGGACTTTGCGATGCGCCCTTCACTCGCGTCCGCCGACGACCGGGTCGTCCTGCTTTTCTGGGACAAGACCGGCCGTGATCCGGGCGTTCGGGTGCGATGGCTCGACGCGGACGGTCGAATCGGCGGGATGAGCGCGGTCGTGGGCGGCGGGAAACCCGGTCTTTTCTGGCCGGCCATGGACCGTGCGCCGGACGGCGGCTACTGGGTCGCGTGGCAACAGGCCGTCGACAGGGAGGGGGACGATCTTTTCCTTCGACGACTCGATCCCGAGCTGAAGCCCTTGGGCCCGGAGATTCGCGCCACCGACTACGAACCAGAGAAAGGTCGGGTCCCTCGGGTGAGCTCTGCCACCATTGCTTTGTCGAACACGAACCTGTTCGTGGCGTATGCGCTCGAGCGCGATCGGGAGCATCTCGTCGAGCGCATGCGGCTGCCCCTCGCCTCGGACTTGCCGACCGCTCCGGCGAAGGGCAAGTCGGAGGTCGGCGAGGTCGCCGTGGCCAACGAAGAAAAAGTGGGCGGTGACTTCCCCGCCCTCGCCTGCACGAAAGACGCCTGTTACCTCGCCTGGCACGAGACCGACAAGGGAGCGCAGGCGGCTCTCCTCGATCCGGCGAAAGGTACGCTCCTCTGGCGAAAACGGTTCACTTCGCGCGGGGGGCATCCGGCGATCGCTTCGAGCTCCGACGGGCAGGCGGAAGTGGCGTTCTACGAATCCGGCCGCGTCCGGGTGGCATCTATCTCACGCGACGGCGTGGGCACGACGAGCACGTTTGCCAAGGTGACGGGCGACGCGCCTCGACCCTGGATCGCGCCCGGCCACGCGCGTGGTGAATGGTTCGTCGCCTGGCTGGACCTCGAGGCCGGTCACGCAGAAGCGTTCGTTGCTCGTTTGCAATGCCGCAATTGACGAGCCGATGGGCGCCGCTCCGCGAGGCACTTTGGGTCTCCGGGGACGTGACCCTCGCCGTCGCTGCCATCGCCATCGGACTTCCCGAGACGTGGCACGCGACGGCCGTCGGATTCGCGTTTCTGGCGGTCACCTGGGCGCTCGTCTGGAGCAAAGACGATGACCATGTGCGTCGCGCAGGGTTATCGCTCGGCGGGTTGGTCATTCCCGGCAGGCTGCACATCGCCTCCCTTCTGCGTCAGGCGACGATCGCAGGTGCCTGGGGCGTGGGGATGGCGGCTATCGTCGCCGTCCCCTTCTTCTTTGGGTGGCGCGCCTGGTGGTTGCGCGCGATGCCCCGTTTGACGTTTTCACTCGCGGTCAAGCCAATCGACGCCGCGGACGAAGTTCTGGCGCAGCTTCTGGTGATTGCGCTCCCGGAGGAGGCATTTTATCGCGGATATCTCCAGTCTCGCCTGGACGAAGTGTGGCCGCCGCGGTGGCGGGTGCTCGGAGCGCGCGTGGGTCCCGGACTCTTCGTCGGTGCCGCCATCTTTGCATTGGGGCACGTCGTCACGGTGCACCTACCGACGCGCCTCGCCGTTTTCTTTCCGGCGCTGCTGTTCGGCTGGCTCCGCGCGCGTACCGGCGGTATCGGCGCCTCCGTATGCTTCCACGCGGCTTGCAACCTGTATTCGCAGATGCTGGGCAGAGGGTACGGCGTTTATTGAGGTCGCGGTTCCCCCGCGATGCGTGGAACGCGTCCACGAGGTATGCGTCCGCGGGATACGGTCGCGAGTCCGCTGGGTACGGTCGCGAGTCCGCTGGGTACGGTCGCGAGTCCGCGGATACGGTCGCGAGTCCGCGGGATGCGGTCACGAGTTCGCTGGGTACGGTCACGAGTCCGCGGGATACGGTCACGAGTCCGC
>JBAULD010000967.1:0-2711 GCA_049578005.1 Polyangiaceae bacterium | reverse complement strand
CGTCACGGCCGAACTGATTGCGAAAGAGCGTCGTTCGCAAGAGCGACGGGGGAGATATTGCCATGAGCTCAATTTGTAAATTACAAATTCATGCGCAAAGAAGTGTTTTGGGCCTTGTGCTTGCCGGTGCCGTTGGGCTCATCGCCTGCGAAACCGGTGATTTGCAGAGCCCCACCAAAGTGAATAACGAATCCACCGCACAATCGTCAGCTGCGGTCACCGCGGGCACGACCTTCACCTTCAACATCACCCTGCCGCAAGGTCAGGCCATGGTGGATACGACCGTCGGCTCGGGCGGCGCCGTCAGCGTGTCGTCGAGTAGCAGCATTCTGGGCCCGCTTCGTTCGGCAGGGGGGCTCGTCGAAATCCAGCCTCAGGCGACGACGGACGGCATCACCGCCAACGGAATAGTCAAAATCGACGACCGCGTACATGTTAACGGCAATATCGTCGCGGGCGGAGCGATTACCGTTTCGTCGAGCGCAACCGTGTCCGGAACGCGGACGACTTCCGCAACCGGTTTGACTCCGCTGACGACAACCACCTGGTCTGTGGCGGCCAATTCGCCTTCGCAGGGGGCCATCACGCTCCAAAATCAGGCCACGGCCGCGCCTTTGCCGGGGAACTACGACGCCGTCGTGGTCAACTACGGATCGAGCCTCACGCTGTCGAGCGGCACCTACTTTTTTGCCAGCTTGGATCTCGAGTCGGGGGCCAAGCTCATCATCAGCGACAGCAAAGGGCCCGTCTTTCTCTACATTGCGTCCTCGATCATCTACCGCGGTACCGAGACAGAACCCACCGGCGCTCTGCCTCGCTTCTTCGTCGGTTACTTCGGGACCGCGGAAGCCACGCTGGAGTCGCCTTTCAACGGTGTCTTCCTGGCGCCGAATGCGACGCTGAATCTGCAGAATTCGCAGCCTTCGACCAATGTCGGCTCCTTTTACGGGACCACCGTCCAAGTTCAGCCGAACGAAACCATTCTGCCGGGCAACTTCGACTGGTCGACGGTGCCGGGCATGCCCGTGCCGCCGGGCGGTTTTGGAGCCCACGGAGGAACGACGGGCACCGGATTGCCGGGAACGAACTCCACCGGAGGTGGCACCGGATCGGGAGACAGCATCACCACTGGCGGGACGATCCCCGTTCCCGCGGTTAGCTTTCATCTGAATGGGCAGCCGGCCGACCCAAACCCGGGGCCCGGCATCACGCCGACGACCACCGCGACGGTCAGCCCCGCCGGCCAGGTCCCGTTCCACGTCCCTTCGTCCTTCGACGTGGGCGGCATCATTGCGAACGGAACGGTAGAACTCACGTTCACGACCTGCGCGGGCCCGGTGGTCACGTGCACCTTCCGCGGCGGCTCCTCGGCGGCGACGCCCGTGAGCGACGTGGACCTGGAGGCGGGTCGCACCGTCACGCTCGTCAGCTGCAGCGACAACCAGCCGGCGAGCACGTTGCGATGCGGAACGAACTTCAGCTTGTCCGTTCAGCCCGCGCCCGGCGCACCGGTCAGCGTAGATCTGTCCCTGGACGACCGTGCGTGCTCGACGAAAGTCGACCTGCTGACGCCTCTGCAGACCAAGCAGATGATCAAATCCTTCACCTGGCCCGATACGTCGAAGCCGCCGCCGCTCGTCGCCGAGACGAGCGCCGATGGCAAGACACCCATGCTCTATTACGCGTGGGTCTATCTTCACAACACGGCCGACCTGCTGCGGCTGCGGAAGATGTACGTGCACATTCTGTCGGGGCCGCTCTTCACGTCCGAATTCGAAGCGAACGCCGGCCAGTGTGTGACCTACCAGAACCCCGGTGACGGCTTTGGCACCTTCGTTCCCGTGCTGATGCCGGGCCAGGTCTACAACACGATTCTGAACGTCCAGAACACCGCGTTCCAGAGGGCCAACAAAAACCTCGCGCCCGGCAATCCGCTTTTCCAAGCGGTGATCCTGCGAAGCCCGACGCCGATCAACTTCACGGCGCTCCAGCAATCGGGGTTCCGTTACCTCGACTACGAGGGCTTCCCGCTTCCGACACAAGCCGAAATGCAGCTTCAGGGCGGCGCCCTATCCGTCATCCTGCAAGACGTCGAGACGTTTGCGCTGCAGGCCGTGCAGGACGTCGGTCAGTTTGTCACGAATGCGCTCGGCACTCTCGAGGCGCTGTTTGCCGGCCGCATCAATTACAACATGACGATTGGCGCGCAGAATCTCAACAGCAGCTTTGCGTCGTCTACCATGACGCGAGCCTGGGGCGCTTCGGCAGGCCAGCAGCTCGGCGCCGCGGGCCTCAAAGTCACAATCCTGCAAAATTTTCTCGCAATCTTTCCGCTGACCTTCAGCGGAACCACGGACGACCAGGGCAACGTCAATCCACGGCCTGCCTCCAACGGCAACAACGTTCTCACCGGGGCGGGATTCTGCGTGAATCTGACGAACAGCGCGGTCTGGGCAACGAGCTTCTTGATGCCCAACGAAGTCTGCAATCTCCAGGGGTTCGACCGGGTCATCGTTGCCGTCGACGCCGCCGTGTCATCGAATCCGGTCAATATTCCCGACTTCAGCCACGACCAAAATGTGCCGCTCGTCCTTGGCGACGAGCAGCTCAATGTGGTCTATTCCGCCACGGATTCTTTCAAATACATGACGGACGTGGCCGGTTATGCGCCTCCGACGGGCCACATGCTCGTGGGCGACAACGCCAACATC
>JBAULD010000966.1:0-3661 GCA_049578005.1 Polyangiaceae bacterium | reverse complement strand
GGCGTATAGCGAATTGCGTTCTCCACGAGGTTCAGAAACACCTGCTCGAGGAGCGTGGCGTCGATCGGCACGAGGTTGGCGTCGGCGTCGATCTCCACGTTCACCGGCCTGCCGCGGAGGGGATCTTCCAGCCGGTTGAGGGCCACGCCGACCACTTCTTCCAGGGGCTGCCACTCTTTTCGCGCGCGGATCGCACCGGCCTCGATGGAAGTCATATTGAGGAGATTTCGGACGAGCCGGTTCAGCCGATTGGCTTCGTCCGAAATGGTCTCCAAGTATTCTTGCCGCCGGCTCGGCGAGAGCTCGTCGGTTCCGTCGATGAGCGCAGTCACCGCTCCCTTCACGACGGCGAGCGGCGTGCGAAGGTCGTGCGAAACAGAGCTGAGGAGCGCGTTTCTGAGCCGTTCTCGCTGGATGTCCACTTGCGCGCGCTGCGCGTCGTCGGCGAGCCTGGCACGCTCGACTGCAAGCGCGATCTGGTTCCCGTAAACCTCCAGCAGTTCCCGATTCGAAGGGTTCTCGAAGAGTCGCGGAACGCCGCACCGCAGAACGAGCACCCCCATCGCGCCGCGCGGTGCGCGTAGGCCGAGCAGCTCTTCGCCCTCGGGCCCGGTGCCGTGCAGCGGATGCGTCTCACCGCCCAGGAGTTCGCGGCCCCGCTCCAGCAAAGCCGGCGAGACGGCTGCCGCGCGGTCGGCGCTGGCGGGAGCCGTGAGCTCCAGCGTGCCGCGAGCGCCGAGCAGCAACAGAGAGACGCTGCTCCCGAAGGTGTCCCCGAGGTGGCGGCACGCGACGCGGGCGATGTCGTCGATCGAGCGGGCGATGGTCAGCTCGCGGCTCATCGCGTAGAGGCGCGCGGTCCGCGCCTCGCGCTCGCGAACAGCCGCCGCGCTCCGCCGAATGCGCTGCATCAAGTTGCTGATGACGAGCGCCACGAGCAGCATGATCGCGAACGTCACGTAGTATCGCTTGTCGGTGACGGCGAAGCTCAGGTAAGGCGGCGTGAAGAAGAAATCCAGCGCGACCACGCTGAGAGCCGCGGTGGTCACGGACGCGACGTAGCCAAAGCGCATCGCCGTGACGACGACGCCCAGGAGATACATCATCACGATGTCGGGCAGCTTGTGATCGAGCGCGAGCCGGCAAATGCCGGTGTTCGCCGCTGTAACGGCGACCGCGGTCACGAAGGATAGACCGGTCGAAGTGCGTCGCAGCACGATCGTGACGTGCTGTCGGGCCAGAAAGCTTTCCTCAGCCATCGTTTATCGAGCGCGGCTAGCCGAGATTCAAGCGATAGCCGCCGCCGGCGTCCGTCACCAGGTAGCGGGGCCGCGCCGGGTCCTTCTCGATCTTTTGCCTGAGCTGCCGCACGTGCGACCGCAGATACTGCGCGCGGGTGGCAGATTTCGGACCCCATACGGCCGCGAGGATCTGCTCCTCGGACATGGACCGACCCGGGCTTCGCGCGAGCGCAAGAAGCAACTTGCGCTCGAGCGGCGTGATGTGAATCTCCCTCCCTTCGACGAACACGGAGCGCCTGTCGCGGTCGATCCGAACGCGCTCGGTTCTCGCGTCGAAAGGAGCGCGCGCCGACTGGACGCGTTCGGTCTCTCTCAGCCACACGCGCATCCGCGCGACGAGATCGTCGGTCGCGAAGGGCCGCACGAGGTAATCGTTCGCGCCCGCGTCGAGGAAGGCGCTTCGCTCCTGCTTGTGACCACGCTGGAGAAGGACGACGATCGGCGCCGACGTCCATTCGCGAAGGCGCGCGGTGAGACCCACGCCGTCGATCCCCGGGTCGCCCACGTCGATGAGGAGAAGGTTCGGCTCGTGGCCGACCGCGCGCGTGAGCGCCCCCGCACGACTTCCCGCATGGAGCGTGCGAAACCCGTGGGTGGCAAGCGTCGACACGAGCGACTGTCTCGCGTGCGGCTCGTCCTCCACCACCAGCACGAGCGGCTGAACCCCCGACCCCCCACGGAGCCACGGAGACGGTCGTTGAGTAGGCATGCTGAGAGTCCGCTTTTCAGAGCCGCCGTCCGAGTTACGTGTACTGCGCCAATGCATCAAAATGGCGTAAATTCCGTCCCGCGCAAGTGCCCGAGCTCCGACAAAAGTGTCAGTTTGAGCTGGCTCGAGAGCAATCGCGAGCCCAGACTCGACCGCGCATGGCGGAGCTCCTTCGCATGCGTGCGTTCCTCGGCCGCCTTGCGTTTTTTTACGCCACGTTTATGAACTGGCAGCCCATCCGAAACATCCGGGGGAGCACGCTATCCAGAGGCAATGCCCATGATGGTGAGCCACGACTCTCGCATTCCCGTGGAAGACGAAATCCCCCCGACACGCGGCGCTGGACCGCATGCGACGTCGCGCCCGCTCATGCCTTTGGTCTTGGTCGTGGAAGACGACGGGCGAATGCGAAAGTACCTGCGGGCAACGCTCGCGGATCAAAAGTTCCGGATCGTCGATGCGGAGACCGGATCCGAGGCGCTGATTCAAGCCGCAGGGCACAATCCGGATCTCGTCGTCTTGGACTTCGGACTGCCGGACATGGACGGCGTCCAGGTGACCACGAAGCTCCGCGAGTGGACTCCCGCGCCTATCCTCATCTTGTCGGCACACGACGAAGAACAGGAGAAGGTCGCCGCCCTGGACGCCGGGGCCAACGACTTTTTGACGAAGCCGTTTGCAACGGGCGAGCTTCTCGCGCGCATCCGCGTGTGGCTGCGACACACGCAGCGAGCCGAGGCCGATTCGCTGAACTCGTTTCTCGAAGTGGGCGATCTTCGCATCGACTTCGAGAGGCGCCTCGCGTTCGTGGGCGGGCGCGAAGTCCGGCTGACGCCGACGCAGTACAAGCTCTTCGGAGTCTTGATGCGCAACGCCGGGAAGGTGCTGACCCACGAGCAGATTCTCTTCACGGTCTGGGGGCCGGCCTACACTAAGGAGACGCAATATCTTCGCGTGTACATGGGCAAGCTCCGCCAGAAGTTCGAGAAAGAGCCCGCCCGGCCGAGGTATTTCGTCACCGAGCCCGGCGTGGGTTACCGATTGCGAGTTGCTTAGTCCCCGATCCGATTTTGAAGGCGGGGAAACGCGATGCAGTGTACCCGCGCGCCGCGGGGGCACCGGAGGGGGGCTAGTCGTCGGCCCAGCAACTTCTGAAATAGGTTTGTATCTCGCTTTGCACACGAGCGGACTCACTTGCCGGCGGACGCTACGCGGGGCATCGGACGGCGCCCTCGAGCGCGAATCTTTAGCGCCCGTTTAGCGCAGGGGCGGGCCAATTTACGGCATTTATAGATAGCAGCGTCTACATTCGACGCCGTGAAACGACAATCAATGCTCTCCCCCTGGCGTCGTCGTCGCGGGGCCGCGTGCTTGGTCGCAAGCATGCGCATGCGGAGAGTTCGTGTTCGCCCGCGTCGGGAAAATCGCCGAATGTTTGCCGTGTGATCTGAGACGTCGTCGTCGACGGCGAGGGGGAGCGGCCCCGCCCGGCTGGGCGGGTCAGAGGAGATCTTTGTCATTCGTGTCCAAACGAGGAGGAATCTGATGGATCGGTTCATGTCGTGGCGCTTGCGTGGCGCGTGGGTCGTCGCCCTGACCGGCGCGGTGCTGTCCGAGGGTGTGTCGTCCGCGCAGGCGCCCGCTCCCACCC
>JBAULD010000965.1:0-2503 GCA_049578005.1 Polyangiaceae bacterium | reverse complement strand
CGCCTGTTCTCGCCGTGGACCAACATGCGTCGCGACTTGAAGGCGGCCTGCATAAAGCTCGGCATCGATCGGTGCTCTCCGAACGACCTGCGGCGCACCTACGGCACTTGGTTGCGGGCGGAAGGCGTCGAGCCGCAGCTCATCGGCGCGGCCATGGGGCACTCCGACTCGCGCATGGTCGAACGCGTCTACGGACGGCTGCCGAGCGACGCCCTCGCGAAGCTGTTGTCGGAGCGGGTAACTCGCGTCGAGCGTGCGGCGCCAGCCGCCGCTTCGACGCCCAATGCGTCGTCGGCAGGGGCCACCGCGAGCGGGGAGGGGGCGAGCGAGCTTGTTCGGTATTTGTCCGGCAGACCCGGACAAACGGGGCGATCGGAGGACATTGCTGACAAAATGACAGCTGCGCCAACCTCGCAAAATCCCTCGCAAATCGAGGTGCGCAGGGGCGGAATCGAACCGCCGACACGGGGATTTTCAGTCCCCTGCTCTACCGACTGAGCTACCTGCGCGAGGCCCCTGTCGTCGGGTCCCCGATCGGGGCCCGCGGCGAGGGGGGGCGGAGTGTTTCAACGGCCGCGGCGCGCTGTCAAGCCCGGCTCGCACCTTTGCAACCGTGAGTTCGTCTGGAGCGTAGATGGGGTAGCATGACAAATGGCCCCGTTACGGCAGCGGGGGGAGGCGACGTGGCGGACGACGACACCCTCAAGCTCATCGGCCGCACCATCGCTGAGAAATACGCCGTCGAAAGCGTCGTCGCCGAGGGCGGCTTCGCGACCGTATACCGCGCCACGCACGTCATCTGGAAGCGGCCCGTCGCGCTGAAAGTCTTCAAGGCGCTGACGGGCTTCTCATCGAAAGATCGCCAGCGGCTGCTCGACGAGTTCATTCAAGAAGGGGCTCTCCTCGCCGATCTCTCGGAGCGGAGCGCGGCCATCGTGCAAGCACGCGATATCGGAATGCTCGACGTGCCGGGCGGCGAGCAGATCCCGTACATGGTGCTCGAGTGGCTCGAGGGCGATACCCTCGAGGCCGTTTTGTGCGACGAAACGGCGCGCCAGGTCCCGCTGCGAAGCCTGCAGGAGGCCGTCCAGTTGCTGGATCCGATCGCGGAGGCCTTGGCGCTCGCGCATCGCAAAGGAATCGCGCACCGGGACGTGAAGCCGGGCAATTTCTTCGTTCTCGGCAATCCTCGGGGCGATGCAAGCGTGAAGCTGCTCGACTTCGGCATCGCCAAAGTCGTGAGCGATGCGCAAAAGATGGCCGGCACGTTCACGAAAACCAGCGGACACGTCACGAGCTTCACGCCTGCGTACGGAGCGCCGGAGCAGTTCTCGCGTGGGCACGGGCCGACCGGGCCTTGGACCGACGTGTTCGCGCTCGCGCTCATCGTCGTCGAACTGATCACCGGTCGCGAGGCGCTGCAGGGGGACGACCTGCTGCAGCTCGCGGTCGCGTCGGCGAACCCCGATCGCCGTCCGACGCCGAAGACCGCCGGGGCGGAGGTCCCCGATGAGGTGGAGGCGGTCTTCGCCAAGGCGCTCGCCGTCAACCCGGCCGAGCGATGGCAGTCGGCCGGCGACTTTTGGAACGGCCTTCGCCGCGCTCTGCATCTGACGCCGATGATGACGATGACCGATCCGTCACCGGGCTTCGCTGCACCGAGCAGCGGACCGCTGGCGCTTGCGCCCACGATTGCGGCATCGCCGTCATCGGTGTCAGCGACTGCCGCATCCCCCCGTTCGGGAACAAGCAAGGCAGGACTCTTTGGCGTCGTCGCCGTCCTGGCGCTCGCAGGCATCGCGGGCGCCGCGCACGTTCTTGGGAGAAAGGAGTCGACCGGGGGAGCCGCGACCTCCGCGAGTGCGAGTGCAACCGCTCCCGCTTCGCCGCTCCCACCGCCGTCGATGGCCGGGTCGTTGTCACCACCCCCATGCCCTTCCGGGATGATTCGTATCCCTGGAGGCAGCTTTTTCATGGGAAGCGACGACGGCCTGGCTTTCGAGAAGCCGTCGCACCAGGTGACGCTGGGGCCTTATTGCATCGACGAGTTCGAAGTGACCGTCGAACGGTACAAGGCCTGTAGCGACGCCGGTCGCTGCAAGCGCGCTGGGGCGACGAACGACTGGGCCGGTATCTCCGAAAAAGAGCGCCGTGCCTTCGACCCGCTCTGCAATGTGCGTAGCCCGCTAGAGCGCGTCAGGCACCCGATCAACTGCGTCGACTGGGAGATGGCCGACAAGTTCTGCCGAGAGCAGGGCGGCCGCCTGCCGACGGAGGCCGAATGGGAGTTTGCAGCACGCGGCCCGGATGGTCGCAAGTACCCGTGGGGTGACGAGGATCCCGCGGCCGGTCACTTGAACGCGTGCGGCCGCGAGTGCGTAGCCTGGGGTCTGAAGAACGGCGTCGACGAGAAGGCGATGTACGAAGTTGACGACGGTTTCGCGAATACCGCTCCCGTCGGAAGTTTCCCGAAAGGGGCGTCACGCTACGGAGTGCAGGACTC
>JBAULD010000964.1:0-4620 GCA_049578005.1 Polyangiaceae bacterium | reverse complement strand
GAGTCCTGCGGCCGTGTTCTCGCTCAGTGATGCCGCGTCGACGCCCGCCCAGCGGGCCAGCGGAACTCCGATGGCGACCGCGAGCAGCGCCTGAACGGCGGACGCGGAGTTCCTTCGATAGATCGACGCATTGGACGTCCACGGCGCGACCCCCGAGTCGGCACCGAATCCAAAAACGAAGTAGGCGGCCGAAGCGCTGATGGACCGCTGCGAAGATGGCTTCGGGACGACGAAGACCATGGGCTGCACCGGGCCGAGAAAGTCGCCGACATTCGGCGGAAGTTCCCCGCCGGGGAGCGTTCCACACGTCGGTGCGTACACGTCCGACGCGGCGATGTCGGCGACCGGGGCTCCCCCGTTCGGGCCGGTGGCCGGGAGGTCACAGGTCGCCTGGGTCTGCGCCGCGTAGTAGACGGGCTTTGGCTTGGCCGAAATCGACGCTCCGGTGAAGAAGTTGTTCGCCCCGACGCAGCCGCCGTCGCCGATATAGACGACGGTGAGGGGATTTGGATCGACCGACAGCGCCTGCTGCAGGGGCGCGATGAAAGGACCGACTGCGTTGGCGCCTTCGATGTAGACGACCGGCGGCACCGTGCCACTCGTCGGGTTGGCCGCGCTCGGAATGGAGTCGCACGTGACCGCGCGAGCAATGCCCGAATTCGCGAGGGGCACGATGGCGACAGCCGCGATGACGAAAGATAGACGGGTTTGGCTCATGGGGAGACGCTTTCGGGAATGTCATTCGCTCGAACGGTCGGCGAATCAGTCGGAGCCCGCGTCCTCGGTGGGCAGCGGCGGCAAGCGGCCATTTGGAAGCAGGTGCGTTAGCCGCTTGACGTCGTCGAACGGCACGCACTGCGCGCTCGTGCATGCATTGAGAAACTGAGGCGTGTCCGTCGGCGCGCACGCGTAGCACTGGGTGGTCAGGTCGACGTCGCACCCCGTCGTGCCGTCGGTCGCGGCCTCGGCTACGCTTTCCGGGCCGGCGTCCGCCGAAGTCGGACCTTCGCCGCGGTCCACCATTTCCGCGCGTGTTGAATAGCCTTCGAGTCCGATGACCGGACTGCAGCCGCCCGTCGTGACGGCCGCGGCGACCGCCACGACCGCCACGAGCCGAGCGAGACTAGGAAACTGCATGAGGCGCAATCGCGTCGTACCCACCGGTCAAAACGTCCCTGCTGCGCCGATGGAGCGCGGATCGACGAAGAAACCGATGCTCGGCCGGGTCGGGCGCGCTCGGTCGCCGGACGTCAGGAGCCAGTAGGCTATCCCGGTGACCACACCCGCAAGGCCGACGCCTGTCCCGATGGTCGAGACCAGCGCGTCTCGCTGCGAGGTCGAGATCAGGGGCTGGCTGGAGGTCGGGCAGCTCTTCGCGACGCATTCCCGATCGAGCTCCTTCTTGTCGCTCATGGCTGTCAGGCCGAAGTAGGTGCCGACCCCGAGGCCGGCCGCACCGGCGGCGAAGGCGATCCAGGCCGGGGCGAGCGACGGCTTGGAGGCCCGCGAATCGGGCAGAGCTCCCGTCGAGGCATTCGCGGCAGGTGAAGCCGCAGCCGGCGCGGCTGTTCCGCTGGGGGAAGGCTCGGGATCCACGACGACGTCGGCCGTCTCGTCTCCCGCCAGATCGACATAGCGGGTCATGCTGGAGAGGCCTGCCTTGCTGCCGGTGACTTTGCGCCTGCCCGCACTGACCACGACCGGCGCCGAGAACGGCGTCGTCCCGACGACGACGTCGTCAATCCGGACCTCGACCCCCGCGTTCGCGCTCGACACGCGCACTCTCGCGACGCGACCCTTCAAAACGTCGATGTCCGACTCGACCTGGGCCCGGCGGTCGTTCGCGACGCGATCGGCTCCTTCAGCTAGGTAGCGTTGAAATGCCGCAAGTGCTCCCGGGTAGTCATGGAGCTCATAGCGGCACTGTCCGATGTCGAAAAGAACACGATAGTTCGGTTCGATTGCATAGGCGCGCTCGAACTCGATGAGCGCCGTGCGCCAGTCGTCGTCTTCGAAGAGCTTGATACCGCGGGCGAAGTGCCGCGACGCCTCCTGATTCGCCTCTTGCGCCGAAGGTTGCGCGAGCGCGGAAGTCGCGCCGCACCAGAGGGCCAACGCGGTGACTGCGATCCCTAGGGGGTGGTTCATGGGGCGTACGGATCCTCCTTGTCGATGTCTCGTTGCCGTCGCACGCGCGGAGCCCGAACGTCCGTGGGGGTAGCGGTCGACGGCGCGACGCTCGATGCCGCCGGGCGGACAGTCGCCTCCACCGGTCCGCGCACGGCACCGTGTGATCGGACGGGCTCGCGCTCGAGTGCAATCACGAGATCCCTGTCGGCTTCGGCCGTGAAAGAGACGCTCTTGGCGATGTACCCGGGGGCCTCGGCCAAGACGGTGTGAATCACGTCGCTACGAACCAAATCGGCCGAGTAGGCGCTGCCGACGTAGACGCCGTCGACGTAGAGCCGGGTCGGGGAGGGAGAGCTGTGGATGGTGACGCGCGACGGGCCGGGAGCCGATGTGGGCGCGGAAGGAGGCGGACTTGTCCCAAACGCCGCGGGCGCCGTCACAGGCGCGCTCGCCCCGCTGGGGGTCACTTGGGGGTGCACCATTCGCGCCGCGTGCAGCCCCCCGATCGCGACTACGGTCACAAGGGCGACCCCGGCGAACGCCGCGACGAGCCGGGGCCGGGACCACGCGGAGATCCGAGCGCCGCTGGGAGCGTCCTCGGCCCCTCCGTCACGGGACGCCACCGGCACGTTGCCCGGACTCGAACGCTCCCGCCCGAGGTCGGACGTGCCGTCGTAGGTCAGCGAGCGCACGCGGGTGAGGCTGACGAGTTGAAGCGGAGCCGCGACGCTCACGTTGCGCAGCTGAGTGTCGATCGCGAGGCTCAGCTCGCGACGCTCGGCCGCGAAGAGCCGGGAGACCACTTCGCGCAGCTCGTCCACGTAATTTCCGCCGTGGGAAGGGGGCATGAACTGCAGAAGCTCGTCCCGCATGGCCCGTGCGGTCGGATATCGGTCCTCGGGAGCCGCGCACATGGCACGGTCTACGATGGCGACGAGACCAGCAGGCAGGTCTTGCCGCTGGTCGCGAAGTCGCGGAATGGCCCCCGCCAGGAGGGCCCGCAGCACCCGGACGTCGTCATGGCCTTCCCAAGGACCGTGGCCGACGAGGAAGTCCCAGAGCATCACACCCACGGAGAAGACGTCGGCGCGGCCGTCCACCGCCTTCCCGGTCGCCTGCTCGGGAGCCATGTAGCGGATCTTTCCTTTGATCACGCCTGCGTGGGTCTGTTGCGAGGAAAGCCGAGTCTTGGCGATCCCAAAATCGATGAGCTTGACTTGACCCTCGTACGTCAAAAAAACGTTTTGCGGACTCACGTCGCGATGGACGATCCCGAGCACGCTGCCGTCGAACTCAGTGAGCGCATGCGCGTACGCGAGAGCTTCGAGCACGTCGGCAAGCATCCTGAGGCAGAGCCCCATCGCGAGCGATTGTCCCACGCGACGTGCGCGGCGGAGAACACGATGCAGAGGCTGACCGTCGAGGTGCTCCATGACGAGAAATCGTCGCAGCCCTTCGGTGCCCACTTCGATGGCCTGGACGATGTTCGGATGGTTCAACCGCGCCGCAAGCCGCGCTTCGTCCATGAACAAATTCACGTAGAAGTCGTCGTCCGCTTGTTCGGGCCGCAGCTCCTTGATGACGAGCAGCTTGTTGAATCCGACGACTCCGTCCGCGGCGGCCAGATAGACGTCGCCCATACCGCCGCGAGCCAGCATCGCAATCAGGCGGTACTTTCCCAGCCGATCGCGCGTCTGCTCCTCTACAGCCGTATGTGCCACGACGGGAAGCCTCCTGAGCTGGGCGCTCGGTCTGTTTAAGCGGACGTAGAATCGGCGCGGTTAAGGGGTGGACGGGTTACTATCGCCGCAGCTCGTCGCTATAGCTCATCACGAGGTACATACGGGCCACCTCGGCGCCCTCGTTCCAGTACTCGTGCGGCACGTCCGCCTTGAAGAGGATGGCGTCGCCGGTCAATAGACGATGCCGGGTTGCGCCTGCGACGATGGCGACGCTCCCCTCCGCGACGACGAGGTTCTCCGTCGTGCCCGGCGGATGAGGGTCCGCCCGCTCGACGGACCGAGGGCCCAAGCTCAACTCGTAGAACTCCACGAGACGAGGGGAATCGAACGGAAAAAGCGCGCGCGAAAGGAACGCGCCGTCGTGCGACGAAAGCTTCCTCGCCGTTGCGGCGCGAAGCACTGTGGGCTGCGTGTCGGCCGGGTCGGTGATGAGGGCAGAAAACGGGACGGCGAGGGCGTGCGCGATCTTCCAGACGACATTGATGGTCGGAGCGCTTCGCCCGAGCTCCACTTGGTTGAGCATCGCCCGACTGACCCCCGAGGCACGAGAGAGCTTTTCGAGGGAAAGTCCGCGGAGGCCGCGCAGGCGCCGTAGGTTCTGGCCGACGACGTGGGTGAGATTGGGAGATGAAGCGGTGGCGGAGGCTATCTCACCCGAGGCCGGGACCGCGTCGCCCAGTCTTTCAGGGACGTTTGGCATGTCCACATGTCGTCTATTATACGGAACGAGAATGCGCAACGGTCGGAC
>JBAULD010000963.1:0-9741 GCA_049578005.1 Polyangiaceae bacterium | reverse complement strand
GGCGAGAGCGACGTTCTCGTCTTTGCCGTGGTTGCGCATGTTCGAGAGCTTCTTCTCTTTGATCACGTTCACGTCCGTGTCGCTCGGGCGATTGTGCTCTCCGGCAATCATGCCTTCGTAGACGACGCTTCCGGGCGCAATGAAGAAGCTGCCGCGGGCTTGGAGATGATTGAGGGCATACGGCGTGGCCACGCCCGCTCGGTCGGAGACGATGGCACCCGTCGCGCGTTTCATCATCGGTCCGCCCCAGGGCTCCCACCCGTCGAACATGGAGTTGAGGAGCGCAGTTCCTCGCGTCGCGGTCAGGATTTCGCCACGAAACCCGATCATGCCCCGGCTGGGAACTCGGTACTCCAGACGAGCTCGGCCGAAACCGTGATTGGCCATCTTCATCATTCGGCCGCGCCGTTCGCCGAGGCGCTCGGTGACGATTCCGATGAATTGCTCGGGGACGTCCACCATGACGAGCTCCATCGGCTCGCAAATCGCTCCGTCGACTGTTTTCGTGACGACCTCCGGGTTGCCGAGCTGAAGCTCGTAGCCCTCGCGGCGCATGGTCTCGACGAGGATCGCGAGCTGCAGCTCGCCGCGCCCGAGGACGATGAATGTGTCGGGGGAGTCGCTGTCCTCTACGCGGATGGCGAGGTTCTTGGTCGTCTCCCTTTGGAGGCGTTCGCGAAGGTGGCGACTGGTCAGGAACTTCGTGGCCTTCGATTTGCCTGCGAGCGGGGACGTGTTCACGCCGACGCGCATTTTGAGGGTCGGTTGCTCGACGTGAATACGCGGCAGTGCTCGAGACTCCCACCCCGGGTCCTGGTCGACGATCGTGTCGCCGACGTCGACTTCTTCGATGCCGGCGATCGCTACGATTTCTCCAGCGGCCGCCTCGGGCGCCGCGGTGCGCTTCAGTCCCTCGAAGGTCGAGAGCGCCTTGACGCTGCTCTTGATGCGCCGCCCATCCTTGAGAATGCCGATGGGCTGATTGTGGCGCACGGTGCCCGAGACGATGCGTCCGATCGCCAAGCGGCCGACGTAGTCGTCGTACTCGATGTTGCTCACCAGGATCTGCAGGGGCGCGGTCGCGTCGCCGGGGGCCGGTTGAACCCTGGCAAGGATCGTCTCGAACAGCGGTGCGAGGGTCGTGGACGGATCGTCCAGCGTTCGCTTGGCGATCCCGTCGCGTCCGATCGCGTAAAGGACGGCGAAGTCGAGCTGGGCGTCGGACGCGTCCAGGTCACAGAAGAGATCGAAGATCTCTTCGTGCACTTCCTCGGGGCGGGCGTCCGAGCGGTCGATTTTGTTGATGACGACAATCACCGGGTAGCCGAGTTCGAGGCACTTGCGCAGCACGAAGCGGGTCTGCGGTAGGGGCCCCTCCGCCGCGTCGACCAGCAGCAGGGCGCCGTCGGCCATCAACATGATTCGCTCGACCTCACCTCCGAAGTCGGCGTGGCCGGGTGTGTCGATGACGTTGATCTTCGTGATCGTGCCGTCCGCAGTGCGCCACCGGACGCTGGTATTCTTCGCAAGAATCGTGATTCCGCGCTCGCGCTCGAGGTCATTGGAGTCCATCACTCGCTCTTGCAGGACTTCGTTGAGGCGGAACGTGCCGGCCTGCCGGAGCATGTGGTCGACCAACGTGGTCTTCCCGTGGTCGACGTGGGCCACGATAGCGACGTTGCGAAGGTTGCGAGCGGGGGGCGGCGAGATGGCACTGCTCATGCGGGAAGTGCGGAGACTTAGCTTTCGGCGGCCCTCCCTGCAAGCTCGCCCTCCGCGGCAATGCGCAAATCTCGTGTGACGCTCGCGTCACGCCGGGCCCTCCGAGAACCGCGATCAGCCTTCCATACCTATGCGTGCGCGCGCCTCCGCGAACGCATCCGTGACGGCAAACGCGATGAGGTCGCGTGCCTCCGGCGTGCGCGCGATCCACGCGGCTCGCTCTTTGGGCTCGATCGGCGCCTCTCCGCTTCCACTCGCGGCCGCGATGGCGTCGAGCGCCACGTTCGCGTCGCCGAGAGAAAGCAGTGCCACGCGGTCGGCCCACGCAGCCGCGAGACCGCCGAGCGCCCCAGCCTGGGTCCCGATGGCCGCCGCAGCCTCGAGGGCGATCGGGGCGAGGTCTCGATCGACGTGTCTGGACAAGGCCGCCTGGAGGCGGCCGCCGACCGCGTTGACCTGTGCGAGGTTGACGCCCTGGGGGTGCCAGGTCGGGTTGAAGCACTTGAGCCAAGCCGATATGAGAACGGCGAGGTCGGCGGGACTAGCGCGGACGAGAACGGAGGCCTTCGCCTGCACGAGCTTGATCGCGCGAACGACCAGAAAGGGGCCGAGGCGTTCGTCGCCGACCAGGGATTCCCCGACGACGAGGACCGGCGGCGACGACCCGACGGGGATACACACGGAGCCCAGCTTCTGCGAAACGAGCAATTGAACTGGGCCGAGGCCGATGGCGACTCCGATCCCGGCCGCGAGCCGCGTGAGACCCGCGTCGGCGGCCATCGCAGTCGCTTTCAACGCCCGCAGGTCGACTTGGGAGACATGGTCGAGGGCGTCGCCGCTCTTTGCCAGCAACGTGCGCAGCGACGAGGGCAGCCCCTCGGGCGCGAGCCACTCGTCCAGCGCAGGCTCGAACGCCTGGTTTCCGCCGCCCCCGATTTTGGCGGGTTGGGCGTCGAGGCTTGCGAGCATCGCGCGGGTCACGCGGGCCGCTTCCTTCTTGTCGCGCAGCTCGAACACAGCGGCGAGAATATCGAACAGAGCGGGTGACACCCGGCCCGCCGCGAGCGCGCGCCGTGCGTCGGCGCCGGCCCGATCGAGCAAAATGTTGAACGCGGGAGCCTGGTGATGACGAGCGTAGAACTCGGCGAGCGCACGCAGCACGCCGACGTCTTGAGGAAACTCGCGGCGCGCGGCCTCCAGAGTTTGCTCGGTGCGCCGGTTGTCGTGTGCCGTCTGCTCGTGAATCGTCGCGAGTTCGAGAAAGCGTCTGCGCTTTTCCTCCTGGGATCGCGCCCGATCGATGAGTTCCTGCTGGAGTTCGCTCGCGCGCGCGGCGTCGTTCTGCCGCTTGTAGACGTCGACGAGCTTCTCGGTCGTCTGCACGTCGTCCGGCGCTCGCTTCAGCACTTCTTTCAGAGCCACTTCGGCGCGCGAAAGATTGAGCAAGTGGTGGGTGTAGAGTTCACCGAGTTGGGCGTAGACGCCGCGCTGCTCCTCCGGTGACGGGAGCAGCCGGGCCAGGTGCACGAGGGCGCGCTCCGCTGCCTCCCAGTCGTGCTGCGAGACGCACACGTCGGCAAGCGCCGAGATTGCGACGGAGTCTTCGGGCCGCTCCTGGAGCGCCGCTTCGAAGGCTTGCCGCGCGCGCGGCGCATCCCCGGCATCGAGGAGGACTCTGCCGCGGCGCACATGCATCTCCGACCGTTGTTCGGCGTCGTCCACGACGCTCAGGCGCCGCTCGAGGAGGCTCGCCAGCTCCGACGGTCTGTTGTGCGAGGCGTACAGACG
Organism: Polyangiaceae bacterium; assembly: GCA_049578005.1. Classification (GTDB taxonomy): domain Bacteria; phylum Myxococcota_A; class Polyangia; order Polyangiales; family Polyangiaceae; genus Palsa-1150. The sequence continues at coordinate 6,231 of JBAULD010000963.1, read as the reverse complement.
AGACAGGCGATCGAAGACGTCGTGGTAGGCGATGTCGATCGCCGCTGTGGCCTCGAACGCGACGATCGCGCGCTCGTAGTCGGCCTCGCCGCCGAGTTCCTCCCAAATGTGGGCCGCTTCGCTCCATGCACGGAGCTGATGGTCGCGGTCCGGTGCGCAGCGCGCCACGGCCTCGAACGCCTCGGCGGCGCCACGGGCGTCCCCCGCACGCTGGCAGACATCAGCCATCAACGACCACGCGATGGAGTCGCCGGGGTCTTCCTGGCTCGCGCGACGGAGCAACGACCGCGCCTCGTCGAGTCGACCGAGGCGAGCTGCCGCCTGCCCGCTCAGGACGAGAAGCGCCGCGACTTCCGCGGGCCGTGAGGTGCGATCGAGCAACCGCTGGGTGGCGGACAGAAACGCCGCGTCGTCCGCGCGAGCCCGCGAATGGGCCTGGAGCATTCGCAGCGACCAGAGCGATGGCTCGGCCTCGGCCGAGGCGAGTTCCACCATGTCGTAGGTCTCGCTCCACTTTGCGTCGGGCTGTCGTAGCTGCAATCGGACTGCTAGCTCGGCGTGCGCCGTGCACTCTGCCGATCCCATCCCACGCAGGACCCTTGCGATTGCCGCAGCGATGGCTTCGAGCTCGTCGTGACGGCCTTCGCCGATCAAATGATGTTCGATGTGCCGCAAGCTCGGCTCGTGCGTCGGATGGTCGTCGAGGATGGCGCGATGCCACAGAAGTGCGCTCGCCGGGTCTTGGCGCGCCGTGGCGTCCAGGGACGCGAGCCGCTCGTAGGCCTCCCGACGCGAGCGTGGGTCCGACGTCCCCTTTGCGGTCGAAAGCAGCTCCTCCGAGAGGCGGGCCACGCGACGCGCTCGGAGCTCGGCTCGCTCCCGCGCGACGCTGCCGAGCGACCCGCTGTCCGAGCCGGCCGCCTCCGCGCAGCGAAGGGCGGACTCTTCGTCGCCCGCTCGCTCGTACTCGCGCGCAGCCTCGAGGAGGAGCAGCGTGTGCGCGTTTCCCGTGGACAGGCCTGCTCGCTGCTCTCGCCAGAACGCGCATGCTTCCGGGGATTCAGCCCCCATTCGCTCGTACAGGTCGCGCAGCGCTACGTCGTTCGGACGAGCACGATGGGCCTCCTGAAGACGCTCGCCGGCGAGCAGCGGGTCGCGATCGGCGATGAGCAGCGCCTCGCGCACGGCGTCGAGCGCTGCTTCAACAGGATCGTTCGCGGTGGCCCGACGCTCTCGCACCCATCGCAATACTTCGTCGATGTCTCCTGTTCGGCGCGCGATCCGCTCCGCGAGAAACGACGCGATCGGCAGGGTTGGGGCCGCTCGGTGCGCCTGCTCGAGCAAATGGGCGCGAGTGGGCTCAGGCAGGATCCCCTCGCCGCGCGCGACCGCTTCCAGCCGGGCAACTGCGCCGCGCGGCCCATCTCCCAAATCGTCGGCGAAGCCGTTCATTTCGGCGACGAGATCAATCGGCTCGAGTGAAGCGATCGCGCGCAGGGCCGCCTCGCTTCCCGGATCGGCGGTGCGTGCTGCCTTGAAGCCTTGCAGGGCGAGGGCCCGATCGCCCGCTCGCTCGGCCACGAGAGCGGCTGCGAGCGCGCCGATCGCACCGTCTTCCCGAGAACCCCAGCCGCCTCCCCATGCTTCGAGGGCGGCGCCTACTTCGGAGGTGCGCCCGCCTCGCATCGCCATTTCCAGGCCCACCGCGCGCAGCTCGGTCCGATGGGTCTCGCCGGCCCGAATGTCTCCGGGAGCGCGCGGCGGCTCGGATCCCAAGAGGTGGGCACCTCCCAAGGCTGCCGCGCGACCGACACCGACGTCCGCCAGGGCTGCCTCGATGTCGATTAGCGGCGCGGAAGCGGCGAGGAGTCGACCGAGGCGGATGAGCGTGCGGGCGTTCGGGGAGCCCGCCGTGCGCCTCGTGCGAGCCTGGACCTGCGCTTCGCGATCGGCCCCCGAGGGCATTGCGATTGAGGTGATGGCTGCGGCGAGCGCTTCCATCCCGGGTGTCGACGCAGCCAAATCGAGGTTGGGGTCCGTCGCGGAGAGGGAAAGGCCGCCCAACGCGGCGATCGTTACTCGCTCGGCGGAGGTCAGCGGGCCGCTGCTGCCCAGGGCTTCGGTCAGCCTCTCGGGGTCTCGTAGTTCCAGGGCACGGGCGAGAAGAGCCCGGCCCGCTTCTTCGTCGCCGCCTCCGGCCAACTCGCGCAGCCATTGCGCCGCTTCCTGGCGCCGCGCAGCCGTGGTCGCTCCGAGCGATGCGGCTAGCCACCGCGCTGCGTCTGCAAGCTCCGGTAGCGTCGCGAGCTCGGCGACGAGCACCGAGGCCTCGCCGACGTCGCCCTTGTCGAGGGCTTGCCGCGCGCGGTGGAGCACCTCGGTCGGCGATGGCGGTCGCGAGCCATGCTCGGCAACTTCTTGGTGCTCACCGGCCGGCGCATCGAGCGCGACGTCTTCGGCGTGAATCCCGCGGAGCCGCACGCAAGCCGCGACGGCCTCCCCGACCGCGGCCAGGTGTGGCGAATTGGGCAGGCGGAGCGCTGCGTCGCCGACCGCGTCGGCCGAGAGGGCGAGCGCGGCCCGCAAGACCGCTGGTCGGACGTCGCAAGGGGCGATCCGCGCAGCGTTCTCGAGACGATTGCTCGCGGCTTCGTGCTGGCCGGCCGCGCGCAGCGTTTCGGCTGCCAGAAGCGTGGAGTGAATCTGCGCCGCTCCCTGGGGCGACAGATTCGCCTCGGCATCGAGCGCCTCGACGTAGTCCTCACACGCAGAGAGGGAGAACGGCATGAGCGCCCGTGCCTGGCGATGTGCGAGAGCGAGCGTCGGGGCGAGGTCGCGGGCTTCTGCGGCGAGAGCCTGCGCCCGTTCGCGATCACCCGCCGTCGCAAAGATTTCGCTGCACGCGAGCAGCGCGCGGGCTCTCGCGACCTTGTCGACCAGCGCTTGTGCCTCTTCTTCGAGCCAGTTGCCCCGCACTTCGAGGGCCGCGCGGGTGCCGGCCGACAGCCATTCGGTGGCTGGCCTCTCGTCGACCCAGGTGCGCCCATGGTGCCCGAGCGGCTCGGGTCCACCCGGAGAGCCCTCGCCCGGAGCGGGCGCGGTCGAGCCCACATGCTCTGTCAGCCCGGAGAGCTCCGCGAGAATGGCGGAGCGCCGGTTCGCCAGGTCGGCCTCCCCGCCGACCACAGTCACCTCGTTCGGATCGTAGTGGCGCAGCTTTGGAACGAGCAGCGCCGGCCCGAGCGTTCGCTGGGAGCCATGGCTCTCGGTCAGGTCGAAAGGTTGGTGGAGATCATTCGGCTGAGGATCGGCTTCTTCGTCGGCCGGGAGGGTCGGTAGAAGCGGGCGAGCGGGGGGAAGGGGCGGCGGGTGGACGGTGGGAGCCTGCGCACCGGGCGTCGACTCCGTCGATTCGGAATCGTCGTCTTGGAGCAGATCGTCCGGCACCTGGGCGATGCGCGTCTGTTCCAGTTCATCGTCGTCGTCGTTGCTTGGCTCCCACAGTTTCGCCAAAGGCGGAATGGGCGGCCGAGGACGAACGGCCGGCGAGACGGTTGGGGGCCGATATAGCGGACGGGAGGCCCCCGCGAGTGCACCCGGCTTCGCGGTCGCGCGGTCTTTGGCGACCTCGGGATCGAACGACGTCTGCTCCCATTCGCTCAGCGCTTCGTCCCAGTCGATGTCGCCCAGGTCGTTCGGCGGCTTCTTCTCGTCGGTCATGGCAGGTCCCCCCCGTCGAGGCCGAGCGCCCGGCGCAGCTCCAGGAACTGGGGCGACAGCACGAACCGGAGCAACTCCTCTGCGCGCGGATTGCCGTTCACGACTGGGGCGAGGTTGCCGTCGGAGACGCCGAAGATATCTGAGAGAACCACGGTGGGGTCACCACTCGCGATTACGGCTACGCGATCTTGCGACGCGAGCGCTCGCCGCGACCACGAACGAGCGTCGGCGCCGCGGGAGACGATCGCTTCGCAAAGTTGAGGAAGGAGCTTGCGCGTCCGTCGAGCGATGGCCTTTCCAACGAGCCTCTCGATCTCCGCGAGAACGGCGTAAGGTGGGTGCTGGATGGGCACATGTCCGATCTTGCATGCGGCCACCACGATCGCCGCCATAGTCGTGTCGTCGCGCAGCCGGACGACGGTCGTGCCTCGGACGATTCCGAGCAGCTCGCGGGCGACGCGCGCTCGCGCAACCGGAGTCATGGGCGCGTTGATGCCGGCGCCCACGACCAGCGACGGCGGATTGCCGGGAATTCCTTGGACGCCGAGCGGGTCGCTTCCGCCCACGTAGAGTTCGAACTCGCGCACGCCGAATGCACCAGCCCAAGCGGCGATCTCATTTCTGAGCGCCAAGCCGCTGCGGGGATCGACTTTGTCGCGTCGTCCGACGCCCGATCCCTGGAGTGTCGGGCCCAAGGCTTCGACGAGGGTGGGCCCGAGCTGCATGAAGAGGTCGGCGATCGGGCCTTCGTCGCCTGATGCCAGCATGGCGCGCAAGATCGTGTCCCCAACGGCAATCTGCGGCGGGCGGGACTTTCTGAATGCGAGATTGACCACCGTCTGTTCCGAGCGAGCATCGGCGGCGCCCAGCGAGACAAGGACGGCGAGTGCTGCGTGGTGAAGTGCGTCTTCCGAGAGCGCCCGGCCCACTTTTGCCAGCCGCCGGACCGCGGTGACATCATTCGGGCGCTTCTGAAGCGCGTCCACGAGCGCGCGCCGTGCGTTGTCGAGGAGCCGATCGCGCACTGCGCGTGGGTGCTCGGTCTCCAACAGCATCTCCAACGCCTCGCCGTCTGCGGGCGACTCTTGCAGGAGCTTGACGATTGCCGCGGCCGCGCCCTGAGGACGCATCAGCCGATCGCGGTGGATAGTCATCGCCAAGCGCGCAGCTTCGATGCGGCCGTCGGCGTCCTGACGCTCGTTCATCAGCTCCTCGAGCATCGACGTCGCCTCGTTCCAGGCGCCGGTCCGGGCCGCGGCGCGGGCCAGTCGCTCGCGCACCGGAAGGGTCGAGAGGCGGGCCTGGTGGAGAGAAAGGAGGACCTCGAGTGCTTTGTCGTAACGATCCAGCTTCTTCTCGTAGAGATCGACTGCGGCGACCCCGGCGGTGACCCGGTTTTTCGCGGGCGCCCCGTCGAGCATCGCGAGTCGGGCGAGCGAGCTGGCCGCTTCTTCGAAGTGGCCACGGCGAATGTTGATCTCCCCCAGGAGCGCAAGCGCGCCGACGTGATCGGGGTCCAGCATGGTTACGTGTTCGAGGGAGCGAAGGGCGGCGTCTTGTTCGCCCTTCTCGCGCAACACCCGCGCCTGCTCCCAGAAGAGCTTTTGGATCTCCTGCGGCTCGTCTGCCACCTCGAGGCGTCGCTCGATGAGTGCGAGGAGCTTGGCATTGTCTTTCCGCGCGCGCACCCGGCGGAACAATTTGTCGAACGCCACGCCCCGCGTGGCATCGCGTGCGAAGCTCGCCTCGAGGGCGCGGTCGGCATGGTCTTCGGCGCCGAGCTCGAGCCACAAGAGCGCGGCCTCCTCCCAAAATGCGGCGCTTCGGGGCGCGCTGACGCACCGGGCGCCGAGCTCCGCCGCGGCTTGCGCACGCGCCGGCTTCTTTCCGGTCAGCTCGGCGCAGAGCCTCAGGCCCTCCCATGAAGAAAGTTCCTCCGGTCGGGCGATCGACGCTTTGGCAAAGAGGCCGCCGGCCCCTTCGATGTCGTGTGCCGCCAGCGCGGACCACCCGGTGAGTGACAAGGCGTCCGCGCCCGATTCTTCGCCGAGCGCCCCATCGAGCTCCCCGAGCGCGGCCGTCCGGCGTCTGGGATCGCACCCCGGCGGCGAGACCTCGAGATTGGCGATTCGGGTAACGGCGGATTCGCCAATGACAAAGGGCGCTGGGCTCTCCCGGTCGACCAGGGATTCAATCAGCGAGGCGCTGACGAGCATTTGCTCGCGAGCATCGCCGGAAAGCCCCGCGGCCAGGGCGCGCCGGGGCTGGATCTCTTCGCGCGGCGCGCCCAGGGCCATCGCGGCCGCAAGCCACTCGACGGCCGCCGGGGCTCCTCCCCCGACTGCGAACCACCGACGCGTCGTGGCAGCCCGTTCTTCGCGGTCGCCGCCCTCGCGTGCGAGGCGCACTTCTTCCGCGGCGGCCAGGGTCCGGGCCCCCGGTCCGCGCTGCGCGATACGGGCCGCTGCGTCGCGCGCAGCCGACCGGTCCGCAGATCCCAGCGGCCAGGCG
>JBAULD010000962.1:0-2873 GCA_049578005.1 Polyangiaceae bacterium | reverse complement strand
CGACCAGCCCGACCGACTTCAGGATTGCCGCCGTCGTCAACGGATATGGCCCCTCGGACGTCACCGATCTCCTCGCGCGCAATATCTCGTGGGCAGTGCAATGGCTGCCGGCGACCACGCCCAACCGAGCGGCCGTTGCGCAGCAGGTGAGCCCCGTCACTTACGTTCGTCAAAGCGTCCCTCCGCTGATCACGGTTCAAGGGCAAGACGATCCCACCGTGCCGCCTGCCGAGAGCCAGACCCTCTACAATCTCCTCGTCGACGCGGGCGCCGATACCGCCCTTCACTTCGTGGCGGGAGCTTTACACGGCTTCGACACACCGGCGACGGCATGGCCCGACGCCGAGACCACGATGTTTGCATTTCTCGTGAATCACGGCATTGGCCACTAAAGACTTCCGGGTGTTCTACCAGTTCCGGTCAAGATGGGGGCGCGTTGGCGTCACGTACGAGAAGGTCGACGAACGCCCGCACCTGCGGCGGCAAGTGCCGTGATGGCAAATAGACCGCGTAGAATTTCCTCGTCGCCGGCAGCGCGCCGGGAAGAATTTCGCGTAGCGATCCGGCTGCGACGTCGTCGCGCGCGAGGTAGTCGGGGAGCTCGGCTATGCCGAGTCCTCCACGCGCCGCCTCACGCGCTGCCAGAATGTGGTCGGTGGCAAACACGACCCGACCGCGTCTCGGCATGCTCGACGCGCCGCTATATACGATGAGCGCATGCGAAGAAATCTCGTCGAGCGCCCTCGGCGCGCGCGCACCACGCAAGTAAGCAGGGCTGGCGTAGAGACCGCGCCTGTCGTCGATGAGCGTGCGGGCGACGAACTCGGCAGGTAGAGAAGAGAGCACGCGCACCGCTACGTCGATGCGCTCCGCGACCATGTCCAGAAGACGATCCTCGCACTTGAGGTGCACGTCGAGCTCCGGGTGCGTGCGTGCCAGCGCGACGAGCATCGGAGCCACCTTCACCGAGCCGTAGACGGTCGGCGCGGATACCCGCAGCTTCCCGCGCAGGGAGTCGTCACGCGATGAGGTCTCGCGCTCAAGCCCTTCGAAAGCGGCGATCAATTGGCGCCCGCGCGCGAGGTACGCCTCGCCAGCGTCCGTGAGCGCCACGCGGCGGGTTGTTCGCTGGAGCAACCGAACCCGGAGCCTGGCCTCTACCCGGGTCACCGCCTTGCTGACCGCGGAGGGCGTCAGACCAAGACGCGCCCCGGCAGCGGTGAACGAACCGCTATCGGCAATGGCGACGAGCAGTTTAAGTCCGTGGGCTGCATCCACGATGTCGCTCGAGCGATGCTCCATCATCATGGCAGGAGCGTACCCCGTGGGAGGGTGATTCGTGAATCATGTTCACAATAGAATCGACCGTGCAGGCCGTTGTCGCAAACCGCAGCGCGTGAGAAGACGTCGCGACGCACGGCGTTCCGCGCGCGAGAACGAACGATGCCTCATCGCGGCGCTCCGCGCTCGCAGGCCCTACACGCGCATCCGACCAAAGGAGTCCCGACATGTCGACCACGCACAACCATCTTCCCTCGATCGTCCTCGTTCACGGCAACTTCGTAGACGGCTCTGGATGGCAGGGTGTGTACCGCCTGCTGCGCTCCGACGGATTCGACGTCACCATTGTGCAGAACCCGACGCTCACGCTTTCGGGCGACGTCGCCGCTACCAAGCGCGTGCTCGACGAGAAGAAAGGCCCCGTCATCCTAGTGGGCCATTCGTACGGCGGTGCGGTTATCACCGAGGCAGGCAATGACCAGAAGGTCGCTGCGTTGGTGTACGTCACCGCGTTTGCTCCCGACAAGGGCGAGTCTGTTCAGTCGCTCATCGCCAGCGCTCCCCCTGGTGCCCCCGTGCCGCCGATCCTCCCTCCTCGAGGCGGTTTCTTGCTACTCGACCGTACGAAGTTCGCAGACGCCTTCGCTGCCGATCTGCGACCTGAGCAGGCGGCCTTCATGGCCGACTCGCAGGTTCCGGCGGGCGTCGAGGCCCTCGCAGAGGCCGTCAGCTCGCCGGCGTGGCGAGCAAAACCGAGCTTCTATCTCGTCGCAACCAATGACAAAATGATTCCTCCCGCGGCCCAGCGGCAAATGGCTCAGCGCGCCCACGCCACGATTTCGGAGGCGCCCGCGAGTCATTCCGTCTTCGTGTCGCACCCGGATGCTGTGGCCTCCCTGATCAAGCAGGCCGCCGCCGCTCCGGTGCGATAGCTCGCCGTCCACGACCCGCGAAGGGGTTCAAGGACTGCAATCCCATCGGATGAGCGGCATGCCGCTCGCGGGCTGGAAGACAGGAACATTCGAGACCCCGCCCGTGTTCACGCCGGGAGGTCATCCATGGGTAATGTCGGCTTGCCAGAGATTTTGCTCATCGCGCTCGTGGCTCTTCTCCTATTCGGCGCCGGTCGAATTGCCGACATCGGCAAGGGGCTGGGGCAAGGCATCAAGAACTTCAAGCAGGGCTTGAAGGAAGCGGACGACGTCGAAGGGTGGCGCACAAAATAACGCCCCAGGTGCTCATGACCTTGCTCCTGGCGACCCTCTGCGGTGGGGCGTGCCAGATGCGAAGGGGAGGTGGCGGCGCCGTCCTCGGTGAGTCGCAGCCCCGAGCCCGCATGGGAAGCGACACCCCCCGATGCGCGATCTCGGCCCGACTCCGATGGACGTCCACCGGCCCTTTGGTCGGCCCCGTCCCCGACCCGGGCCACGCGATCGTGTCCGTCAAGGACCCCACGGTGGTCTATTTCAACGACCAATGGCACTTGTACGCCACGACCGCCGACGTCGCCGGCCACTGGAGCATGGAGTATGTCCACTTCAGCGATTGGTCGCTAGCCGGCTGGGCTCAGCCTTACTACATGAGTGACAATC
>JBAULD010000961.1:0-3034 GCA_049578005.1 Polyangiaceae bacterium | reverse complement strand
GGAGCAATCCGTGCGCCGAGCGCCTCCAAGCCTCGATCTCCGCCGCGTTCGGCGTCGGTTCGTCGCCGATCCCGTAAGCCTCCCCCGTGCACCGCGCGACGTCGGCGAGAGCGCGATCGGGCAGGGGCCGGTGAGCCAGCGCCTCTAGCCTTTTCGCGACGGCAGCCAGCGCGGGGTCCTGCGGGCCGACCGGTTCGAGCATCGCGTCGCGCGCCAGTTCGACGAACTTGGCCGCCGCGGCGGGCGAGGAGACCAACGCCCGGAGCCGCCACCCATCCCAGCCCGCAACGGCGCTCGCTTCGGCGAAGCCGCGCGAAGCCAGGCGCTCTTCGACGAGGGACGCGAGCGCCACCGCTACCGCCGCCCCGCGCTCCGGGGCGATCCCCTCGGTCGTCACGGCGATGGCCACGGCGCCGCGGGCATCACCTTCTCGCTCCACCACCGTGAGCGACGGTCGGCCCGCCCCCACGGCGACCGACGTGCGGGGAACGGCGGATCCTCCGGCGATCTTCGCCCCGCCGCACCCGGAAGCGGCGATCGAGCAGACGACCATCAGGGCTCGCGGCGTCCGTGCGCGACGTCTCATGGGGTCACTTCTTCGAATCGCCCGGCGCGGACACCTCGGCGGCTTTCGTCCGCACGAACGACGCGACTTTGCGCATAGGGACTCGAACCGGGCACCGCGCCTCGAGTTCGGCGAGCCGCGCATCGCCGACCGCGTCGAAGGAAAGAGCAGCGGCGTCGTAGTCGGGCATGCTGCGCGAGCTTGCGAGCATGAGATCCATCACGCCCGCGTAGGTACCCCTCGACGCCGCGATCCGCGCGCCCTCGCCCACGTTGCAGAGGCCGCACCCGATGCAGCCGCTCAGCTGCTGCAGGTAGCGCCGTTCTTCGGCGTCCACCGGAGGGAGCCGATCGGCCGCGTAGCTCTTGCGGAAGTCGGACAATCCGCGGCGCGCGCCGACGAACGGGGCCAGTAGCGAGCGAACGAGCGCCCAGGCCAGGATGAGCAGCGCGTGCAGGCGCCCCATGCGAATGACTGGATCGTTAGCACGTGAACGGGGCGGGCGGGGCTCATTGGCCGCCGGCGGGCGCTGCGCACGCCGACGATCCAGGCTGCGTCCGAGGAATGCGGACCGTGACGGTCGTGCCGGCCTGCTCCGGTGAACGGACCTCGATGCTTCCCCGGTGGGCCACGACGATCTCGCGCGTGATGTAGAGACCGAGACCCACGCGCTTTCTGCCGCCGCGTCGAAATGGCTCGAACAAGTCCGGCAAGAGCTCCGGTGGGATTTGCGGACCTTCGTTGTGGACGATGAGGACCGCATCGGCACCGGAAGAAGAGAGCTGCACGTCGACTACCGTCGATTCGGGCGCGTGTTCCACGGCGTTCGCGATCAGATTCGAGACCACTTGAGCGACGCGTTGCGCGTCGCACTCGACCGTCTCCGCGAGCGTGCTCGTGAATCGCACCCGTCCCGGGCGAGCGACCTCTGACTCGTGGACGGCGGCTTGGCACAGCTCGGTCAGTTCGACGCGGCCGATGACCACCGGAATGCCGCCGCCCAACCGGGTTCGCGCGAAGTCGAGGATGTCGCCGATGAGGCGGTCCATCCGGTCGACCGAGCCAAGGACGCGGAGAAGGACACGCCTCTGTGCCGGGTCGCCACCGTCGCGACGAAGGAGGAGCTGCGCGGAGCCGGCGATCGCGTGAAGAGGGGACCGGAGGTCGTGGCCGAGCATCCCGAGGAATAGATCGCGAAGTCGCGCAGTCTCCTCCATCGCGTCGGCCCGTAGGCGGGAGCCGATGAGAGCCGCGACGCGTTCGGCAAACGCGGCGACGAGGAGCCGGTCCTCGGACGGAAATTCATACGACTTGGTCGAGCCGACGTGTGCCACACCTACGACTTCGTCTTCGTGTACGAGCGGAACGCCGTAGAGCGCTCGCACCTGGTCCGAAGGTAGGAAGTCGTTGTGGACTCGTGGATCGGAGCAAGCGTCGCGCACGAACACCGGCTCGCGCCGAGCGGCGATGGTGCCCGTAAAGCCTTCGCCGATGCCGACCGACAGGTCCCGAAGCCCGGCGCCATCGAGCCCGCGGACGGCGCGCCTTCGGAGAGCATTTCCTTCGCGAATGAAGATGACCGCGACGTCCACCTCCGGAGCCACCTTCGAGAACGCGTCCACGACGTGCTCGAGAAGCGCGCTCATGTCGCGCGCGGCGATGGTCTCCTTCGATATCCGCTCGAGCGCCCGGAGCTTCTTGTCTCGCCACTCGTTCAGGCGGCAGATGACGTCATGGACCGCGCTGTCGATGGTCAGATCGATGGGGCGCCACGCCTCGACGGGCATGTTTGGCCAAGCGGCGAGCAGCTCGTCGTAAAGCGCGGACCGCAGGTGCATGTACTCGCGGGTGAGCTCGCCCGCCTCGTAGCCGAGCTCGAGGCGTTGCACCGCGTGAGCCTTCGCCGCGATTTTCAAGGCTTCGTCTCGGTCCTCGCTCTCCGAACCGATCGCACGAGCCATCTCGTCGATGAACTCTGGCAGGCGGTCCACGAGCGAGGGGTCCTTGAGATTCCGTGCGCCGCCCTCCGAGCGAATTCGTGTCAGCCACCGCTCGACGATTTGGTCTCGCCGCGCCCGGAGCAATTCACTCATTCGGCTGCGTGGACTCATGGCACCCTTGCCGTCATGCCGCTGCGCGTCGCATGCCAACAGGGGAAGCGTGCCCGCGCCCCAGTGAGGCTTTCCTGCCGCCCGGCGGGTCTCGCTTTTCGCGACGGCCTCCGCTCCCGCTCGTGGGCTCTTCCTAAAGAAGCAGTAAAAAATGCCGGGCCCGCTCCTCGTGGACGGCCCGGGAGACTCGACGACGACCGTGACCCTCGATAGCGTGCGCGACTTGAAGACCGGCCCGAGCCCGAATCAAGGAGAGCTGACCAGATGAAACGCCTTCGCCAAAAGACGCCTCGCTTGGGACGGGTAGTGCCCATGGTCCTGCTCGCGCTCTCGCTGGCGGCCGTCCTCGGCGTCCCGG
>JBAULD010000960.1:0-7382 GCA_049578005.1 Polyangiaceae bacterium | reverse complement strand
GCTCTCTCGAAGAGGCCTGGAGGGGGGATCACTTCAACGTTCGGGTCTACAACACCCTGGAGAAGCTGTACGGCCAGTGGATCCCCCAACAGTACGATAGCGCGCGCGAAGGCATCTTCGAGCTTCGCTATCCGAAGGACGAGCGCCCCCTCCTCGAGCGCTACGTCCCGCGGATGCTCGGCGAAGCCTGGGGCGCCATGAAGGCGCACTACATGTTCGCGCCGGCGACGCCCGTGGCCGTCGAGATGTACCGCAAGCGGGAACACTTCAGCGTGCGGACGAGCGGCCTGCCGAGCATTGGAATCGAGGGCGTGTGCTTCGGGCATGTGGTCGCGGCGATGAGCCCGAACAGCGAGCCGTTCAACTGGGGCAACGTGATCTGGCACGAGCTCGCCCACGTGTTTGCCATTCAACTCTCGAAGAACCACGTTCCACGATGGTTTACCGAGGGGCTCTCGGAATACGAGACGATGATTCGCCGTCCGGAGTGGCAGCGCGAACTCGATCCGGAGCTCTACCTCGCTCTCAAGAGGAATGCGCTTCCGAGCGCCCTCGACATGAACCGCGCGTTCACCCACGCCGAAGGCGACCTCGACGTCACCGTGGCGTATTATGCGGCCAGTCAGATGCTCGCGTTCACGGCGCAGCAGTTCGGCTTTTCAGGAATCACCCGGGCGCTCGAGCTCTGGGGGCAGGGCAAGCGGACCGCCGACGTCATCCGCGAAGCATTCGGCGTCTCGCCCGAGGACTACGACGCACGCTTTCACGCGTGGGAGCTCTCGCGCCTGTCTCGTTACGACGGACAGTACATGCTCGCCGTGCGACCCGTGCCCGTGGACGAAGCGCACGCCGCGGCGATCGCCGCCCCCAACAGCGCGCACGCGCACGTCGTGCTCGCGGTTGCGCTCCTGCACGCCAGCAAGGCGGCCGACGCATCGCGTGAGATCGCCGAAGCGCTTCGCATCGACCCGAACGACAAGGATGCGCATTTCATTGCAGCCAAACTCGCGGCTTTCGACAAGGACTCCGTCGGACAGGCCAGTCATCTTTCCGCCGTCAAACGATCGGGCGGAGACGGATACGCGGTGGAGATGGCGCTCGCCGAGGTGGCGAAGGATCGACACGACGAGGCACAAGAGCGCGGGGCTCTCGAGGCCGCTCACCGATTCGACCCGACGCAAACGGAGCCTCTGCACGATCTCTACGAGCTCGCCAGCGCGGACAAACGGGACGCCGACGCGCTCGCCATCCTGAGCGATATCGCGCGACTCGATCAGCACGACCGGCGCGCGTACGCACTCCTCCTCGAAAAGCTGGTTTCGGCGGGGCGCTGGGACGACGCGCGGCGCGTTGGCGAAGCGGCCATTTTCGTCGATCTGTCGAGCGCGGCCGTGCACATGAACTATGCGCGGGCCCTCTCCGCCACCGCGGCCCACGAGCAGGCGGCATTCGAACTCGAGAGCGCCCTTCTCTGCGACGACGGCAAACCGCGTGACAAGGCTTCGGCTCACGCGCTCCTGGCGCGCGAACGGCTCGCTCTGGGCGACCCCGCGGCGGCGCGGAAGGAGCGCGACGAAGCGCTGAGACTGGACCCAGAAAACGCGGAGGCGCGCGCGCTCAAACTGTAGTGGCCTCGAGGCCCAGTCGAACGGCTGCGATCGGCCGTCGCGGTCGCCCCGAGGTCGACTCGTCGGGCGACGGGCATGTCGGGTGCATGCCATCAGGCCGTGAAAGCCCTGCGTGCGGCACGCCAACTCGTCTTGTTCGCTCTCGCCACTGGTTGCGTCGAAACGGAGCGAGTGCCCATCGGGGGGAGTGGCCCGCGGGCTGCCGCCGAGACGGCACCCGCTCCGGCACCGGGTGCTACGAGCGCGCAGCCACGGACGGACTCGGACGAACCGGCGGCGCCTGCTCGGACCCCGGAGGTCGCTACGGACGCTCCGGGCGCGACCGAATCGCAACCCAAAGGCCGATTGCGCGCCGCGCAGCTGGTCCAGCGGGCATCCCAGCAGATGGATCGGCTGCGCCTGATGGAGACCAGCGGTAACGACGGAGTGCTACGCGAAGACATCGACGACGCACTCGGTGGTCTCGCGAGCCAACGCGAGAAAGTCTTACAGGATCTAGCTGAATTCGAGCTCCGGCCGTCCGACGATCTCTTGGTCAAAGTGGACGAGGACGTCGCGTCGCTCGATGGCGCAGTGAAGCGCAGCTACACGGTCGCGCCTCCGCCTTCCCAGGGATTGCCCCAGCCTTCCCCGCTTGCCCCCTCCCTCGCCTGGTGAGGCATTGGACATCGGCTCACGCTTCAAGACGGGGTCCGAGCCTCACACACATCGAAGTCGCTTATCTCGCGGCGTCAAATGCCGACTTTTTGCCATTTGCACACATTCACATCCCTCCAATCGATTCGAATCGATTCGGTGCCCATTTTTCGAACCCGGCATTTTGCTGCAGCATATTTTTGCAAATAAGGCACAATGAGAGAGCCATCCGCTTCCTCGTGGAAGCAGGAGGGACGGGAGGCTCGCTCGATGGGCATGCGCTATTTGGGTCGGTGGATTCGGCAGTTCACGATCGCCGCCGCGCTGGGCGCTGCGGGTATCTCCTGTGGCAGCCCGCTGACAAGCAAGTTCGCCGATGGCGGCGCGACCAGCGATGCCTCGGCGGTCCTGCCTTCGGCCGACGGATCCGCGGGATCGGGAGCGAAGGGGTCGCTGCTGACCATTCCGGATGCGAGCGGGTGCACGCCCATGACGTGCGCGGAGCTCGGTTACGACTGCGGAATGAACAGCGACGGATGCGGTAACGTCCTCGACTGCGGGTCGTGCGCCCCGGGCGAGACGTGCGGCGCCGGTGGATACAGCATCTGTGGCTCGGCCGGCGGGGCCGCCGACGCATCGCTCGGCGAAGCGGGCGCCGTCCCGTGTGTTCCCGGCACGTGCCAAGCAAGCGGATACACGTGCGGCAAGAACGGCGACGGCTGCGGGGGCATCCTCGACTGCGGTAGCTGCACGGCTCCGGACACCTGCGGCGGCGGCGGCTTCAGCAAGTGCGGGTCCGTCGGTGCGAGCTCCGATGGCGGCTCTTCGTGCGTTCCGACGACGTGCGCGATGCTCGGCTACGATTGCGGACCCGCCTCCGACAGCTGCGGCGGGCTTCTGCAGTGCGGCACCTGTGCGGCGCCGCAGACCTGCGGCGGCGGCGGGTTCAGCAAGTGCGGTCTGCCGCCCGGCGTCGGCCCCGATGGCGGACCGGTCTCGTCTTGCATGCAGACGAGCTGCGGGGCGCTCGGGTACACGTGTGGAGCGGCCGCCGACGGGTGCGGCGGACTTCTCCAATGCGGCACGTGCACGGCGCCGCAGACCTGCGGTGGCGGCGGGTTCAGCAAGTGCGGCTTGCCTCCAGGGATCGCCCCTGACGGTGGTCCGCTCTTCTCTTGCAAGCCGACGACCTGCGCCAATCTCGGATACGAGTGCGGCCCGGCGAGCGACGGATGTGGAGCGCTCCTCCAGTGCGGCACGTGTGCCGCGCCGGAAGTGTGCGGCGCCGGCGGCTTCAACAAGTGCGGCTTGCCCGCCGGTGTCGGCTCCGACGGTGGCAGCGTCAGCCTCTGTGTCCCCTCCACGTGCCAGTCCCAAGGCATCAGCTGCGGGCCTGCGGGCGACGGGTGCGGCGCTCTGCTCTCGTGCGGAACGTGCACCGCGCCCCAATCGTGCGGCGGCGGCGGAGTTCCCGGCCAGTGCGGCTGTCAGGGTCTCTGTCAGCAGCTCGCCGCTTGCGACGGCGGCGCGGTGACGACGGTCACGGGAACCGTGCGAGCCGGCCTCTCGGCCTGGACGGGACTGCACGCCGACCCCGTGCCCAACGTCCTCGTGTACGTGCCCGAGGCAGGGGCCAGCGGCCTCCAGCCGTTCACGCGGGGCGCCGCCTGCCGTCAATGCGGAGCGGACGTCTCGGGGAATCCGCTGGTATCGACGTACACGCAATTCGACGGGACCTTCACGCTGACCGACGTGCCGGCCGGAGCCAACATCCCCATCGTCATCCAGCTCGGACGATGGCGCCGGCTGTTCCAAGTTCAGGTTCCGGCGTGTGTGTCGACCGCCCTCGGCGACCTCAATTTGCCCCGCAACAAGAGCGAGGGGGACATCCCGCTCACGGCGATCTCCACAGGCTCGGTCGACCCGCTCGAGTGCGTGCTCCTCAAGATGGGGGTCGACCAGGCGGAGTTCACCCCGGACAGCGGCAGCGGGCGAATTCACGTCTACGGGGGCGGACCCAACGGGCCCAACGGCGGAACGCCGGGTGCGACTGCGGGCATGGGAACACGCGCCGAAAGCTTCCTGCTCGACGCGGGCGGAACCTTCATGAACTACGACCAGGTCATGCTGCCCTGCTGGGGGAGCCCCGCGACCAAGAGCGCCGCGGAGCTGGCGAATCTAATCTCGTACGCAGACAACGGCGGACACTTCTTCGCGACGCACTACAGCTATTCCTGGCTCCACAGCAACGGCGAGTTCGACGGCGTCGTGCACTGGCACCCGGACTACAACAATCCGGGAAACGTCAACTGGACGCTGAACGCGAGCCTCGTCACTCCCCCGTCGCCGCCGGCGGCTCACGGCGGAACGTTCGCCAAGTGGCTGAACCTGGTCGGTGCGCTCTCGAACGCCGCCAACCCCCTGCCGGCGCAGCCGGAGGTTCTGATCAACAATCCGCGCCACGACGCGGACTACGTGGTCGGTCAGACGCTCGACTGGATCGACGGCACCGATCCGCAAAAGAACGCCTCGATGGTCGAGCATTTCACGTTCAACACGCCGGTTCCCGCCGCGGACGCGGGCGCCACGACGACCTGCGGTCACGCCATCTTCAGCGACTTTCACGTGTCGCAGATCGCCGGCGGCGCGGGCAGCACGAAAGGCATGACCTTCCCGAGCGAATGCACGACGACGTTTACCGCGCAGGAGAAGATCCTCGA
The DNA here is from genome assembly GCA_049578005.1 of Polyangiaceae bacterium. Lineage (GTDB taxonomy): Bacteria > Myxococcota_A > Polyangia > Polyangiales > Polyangiaceae > Palsa-1150. Next base: position 2,398 of record JBAULD010000960.1, on the reverse strand, counting down.
GTACATGGTCTTCGACCTGGCCTCCTGCGCCGGACCCCCCACCACGAGCTGCGTGCCGCGTACGTGCCAGCAGCAGAACGTCGGCTGCGGTCCCGCGGGCGACGGCTGCGGCGGTCAGCTCGCCTGCGGCACGTGCACGCTACCGCTCACGTGCGGCGGCGGAGGCGTGGCCGGACAGTGCGGCGAGCCGGACGGCGGCACCTGCAAGCAGAAGACTTGCCAGCAGCAGGGCCTGCAGTGCGGCCAAACGGGCGACGGATGCGGAAACGTTCTCAACTGCGGAATGTGCACGGCCCCCGCTGCATGCGTGGGCGGGCAGTGCGTCACCTCCGACGCGGGAGGTTGCATTCCGACGTCTTGTCAGCAGCAGAACCTCGCGTGCGGCGAAGCGGGCGACGGCTGCGGCAACGTCCTCGATTGCGGGACGTGCACCTCCCCCGCGGCGTGCGTGGCCGGCCAATGTGTCGGCGTCGACAGCGGGCCCGGTTGCGTCGCGGCCACGTGCAGCCAACAGAACCTGCAGTGCGGCCAGGCGGGCGACGGCTGCGGCAACATCCTCGATTGTGGAGCCTGCCCCGCAGGCACTACGTGCATCGGCGGAAGCTGCGTCGGGTCCGACGGCGGGGGTTGTGTCCCGGCGACGTGCGGGCAGCAAAACCTCGCATGCGGCCAAGCCGGAGACGGCTGCGGCAACGCTCTCGACTGCGGGCCGTGCACGGCACCGGCCACGTGCGTCGCCGGTCAGTGCGTGAGTCCCGATGCCGCGGGCTGCGTGCCGCTCACGTGCGAACAAGAAAAGATCAACTGCGGACCCGCCGGAGATGGGTGCGGCAACCTACTCGATTGCGGCAGCTGCACTCCACCCGCGACCTGCGGCGGGAGCGGTGTCCGCGGGCAGTGCGGAGGCGCGGCTCAGTAGCCCCAGCGTCCACGTCCACGCCGGCCTTCGATGGGCATTCCAGCTAAGGCCCTAGCGCGAGGGACCCTTCACGCCGCGGCTCGGCCGCGCCCAGCCAGAGTCCGCGGTCCAGACCGACCGCGGGCGCGTCGGCGATGTGCTCCACCTCCTTGGTCACATGCCCCATCTTCTCCAGCGCACGCCCCACGTCGTCCGGGAGCGAATGCGGCTCGAGAAGGACCAGGTCCGGCCAATCCTGCTGATGGAAGCGGGGCGCGCGCACCGCGTCGCCGACGGTCATCCCGAAATCGATCACGTTCGATAGTTCTTCGAAAACCGTCGTGATGATGCGCGACCCACCGGCCGCGCCGAGCACGAGCTCCACTGCGCCCCCGGAGCCGAGAACGATGGTCGGCGACATCGACGACAGCATTCGTTTTCCCGGCGCGATCGCGTTCGGCTCGCCCTGGACGAGACCGAATGCGTTCGCCGTGCCGGGCACCGACGCGAAGTCGTCCATCTCGTCGTTCAAGACGAAGCCGGCGCCCGAAACCGTCACCCCGCTGCCGAACCAGGCATTCAGCGTCGTCGTGAGGGCCACGGCATTGCCCACGGCATCGACGACCGCCAGGTGCGTCGTGTGAGGGCCCCCGCCGTCCGCCGGCGCAAGATTGGGAAAAAGCTCGGCCGTCGGCGTCGCGCGGTCGAGTTTGATCGTCGACTGCTCGCGCCGCGCCCAGGCGTCGCTCATGAGTACGTCCACCGGGTTGCTTACGAAATCCGGATCCCCGAGCTTTGCGTTGCGGGCTGCGAACGCGCGACGCATCGCTTCGACCGACAGGTGCACCTGTTCGGCGGAGTGCCAGCCCATGGCGCGAAGGTCGAAGCTTTCGAGAATGTGGGCAATCATGGCCGTCGTGAGGCCGCCCGAGGACGGCGGCGGCATGCCCAGGACGTGTCTGCCACGATAGGTATACTCGACCGGAGAGCGCCACTTGGCTCGGTAGCCCTTCAGATCCTGCGCCGTGACGAGGCCTCCCCCCTGGTTCATCGCCAGCGCGATCGCTTCGGCGACCGGTCCTTCGTAGAAACCCGGCGGGCCGAGCTCCGCGATGCGACGAAGGACGCTCGCGAGTTCGGGATCTCGCCACGTCGTGCCCGCAAGGGGGGCAGCGCCGTTGGGCAAGAACAGCGTCGCAGAGGCGGGATACTTGGCAAGCCGAGACTGCACGAGCGTTATCGGCTTCCGGAATGCTTCGTCGACCACGAAGCCTTGGTCCGCGAGCTTGATCGCAGGCGCCACGAGCTCGGCCCAGGTCTTTCGCTTCGACCCGAGCGTCCGCCATGCCTCCCAGAGCCCCGCGACGCTGCCCGGAACGCCGACCGAGCGGGGTCCGTCGCGCGAGTCCCTCGTCGGCTTGCCGTCAGGACCGAGGTACATGTCGCGTGTGGCCAACGCGGGCGCCGTCTCCCGGAAGTCGAGCGCATAGGACTTGCTGT
>JBAULD010000959.1:0-3510 GCA_049578005.1 Polyangiaceae bacterium | reverse complement strand
TTGGAGCGGATAAAAGACGTTATCCAAGGGAAACGCCATGCCCCTGCCCGAACCCGACTCCACGGCTCTTGTTGCGCTCGCACCGCGCGACGGGGTGGCGGGGGTGGCGGTCGTCCGCGCCCCGGGCGGCGTCGCGATGGCGCTGCCGCCGACGATCGCGGACGCCGGCGACCTCGTGGCCCGACTCACGCTGGAGTTCTTCACCGCCAGAGTGCCGAATCCCCATACGCGCAAAGCCTACGGGCGCGCCGTCTGGCGCTTCTGCGCGTGGTGTCAGAGTCAGGGCGTGGCGCTGCGTCAGCTCACGCCGCCGACCGTGGCCGCGCACCTGCAGGAACTGCAAGCGACGCTGGAGCCCTCGAGCATCAAGCTCACCGCTTCGGCGCTTCGCCACTGGCTCGACTTTCTGACCGAGCGAGGCGGCATCGCATCGAACCCGGCGCTCTCCGTGCGGACGCCGCGCCTCGTTGTCGCCGAAGGCAAGACGCCGGTGCTCGAACGCGAGGAAGCCAAAAAACTCCTGGCGTCGCTCGAGGACAAGCAGCCGGACGGAACGCCCCGGCCCGTCCTCGATCTCCGCGACCGCGCCGCGATCGCCGTCATGCTCTACAACTGGCTGCGCGTCGAGGCGCTCTGCTCGATGCGCCTCGGCGACTTCGTCGACAACCCCGCTGGCGCATACCTCGTCGCCCACGAAAAGGGCGGCAAGGCCAGAAAGCTCCCCGCGCACCACGTCGTCGTCGAAGCGCTCCGGGCGTATCTCGAAGCGGGCGGGCTACTCGGCGGCGACAAGAAAGCACCACTGTTTCAGTCGTCCCCTGCCCGCTCCCGAAAGCTTTCCGGCGAGCGAATGCACCAGAACGACATGCGCGCGATGGTCAAACGTCGGTGTGCGGCCGCAGGCCTGCCCGCGGACATCGGCTGCCACTCGCTACGCGCGACTGGGATCACGACGCACCAAGAGAACGGCGGGCGCATCGAAGACGCCGCGCGGCTCGCCGGGCACGCCGACGTGCGCACCACCGCCCTCTACGACCGCAGCAAGAAAAAGTTGGAGCGGAGCGAGGTCGAGCGGGTGCAGTTCTGATGATAGCGTTAGTAGTGCCGGAGGTCGGCCAGAACTGGATTTTGTCCGTCTCTGTGCCGAGTGGCAGCCGTGTAAGCCTGGGGCGATGGGAACTCGCTTCCATCTCTAGCAATGCCCGTAGTTCTTTAACAGATAGCCCGTTTCACAATGCTGGTCCGATGCCGCGCGCAGCGCCTGCGCCCTCTGCTCGGCGTCAATCCACTCGGTAGAGAGAGAGGGCGCGCTTGCCCGCTTCAAGCGCGAGCTGCGCGGCACACGCGCCCAGCGCTCTCCTTGCCGCCCATGCCGTCGATGAGCGACGCAATCATCGGGACGGTGCGCGGCATCTGCGACCAGCCCCCGGCCACCGTCTGAAAGACAACGCCCGACGCATCGGCCAAAGCGTATCGCGCTGCGCCCGGCGACGCTGTGAAACGCGCTTTCCTGCACTCGACTTGACCAGCTCGCGGGAAAGGCCATTTTTACGGTGTTTCCATCGGTGGGGACCTGCCGCCCCCTCTCTGCGCTCGCGGCGTTTGGCCATCCTTAGGATTCAGGCTGACGTCTTGAGTTCCTGGGCCCCCCTGAACGTAAGTGCACAATTTTGTTCCATTCCGCTCGGCCATGGAGCTAGATCAATCAACTGATGGATCGAGGAACAGGCTTTCCCACCCCCGTCGCGGCCAAGCTGACCGCCGTCAGCGTTGCCACGCTCGACAATTGGGACCGTCGCGGCTTCTTGAAAGCGTCGATCCAACCCGCCGGCGGCCACGGCGTCTCTCGGATCTACAGCTTTCGCGATCTGATCGCTATCCGAGTCGCCTCGGCGCTCCGCGAGCGCAGCATCGACGTGCGCAACCTACGGCGCGTCGTCGAGTATCTCCGAAAGCGCAAGGGCCTCGACCTCAGCGCCAGCGAGGTGCTCGCAAACACGCTGCTCGTCACGGATGGCCACGACGTCTACGAGGTTGCCGGCGACGCCTCCATCTCCACCCTGCGCCGTCCAGGGCAACGCATGCTCTTGATGGTGCCGCTCGACGAGCTCGTCGCCGAACTCCAAGCAAAGGCCCGCGCGCTGCGCGCGGCCTAGACCCCAACTCTCACCGGATCCAAGGGGGCGAATGGCCTAAGCGCAGGCGCACAAAACAGAGAGGGTCGAGCTTTTCACCGTTGACGCGGTGGCTGGCTTGGCCAGCAGGCTCGACCCCGTCAGATCCATCAGTCCGACGGATTCGAGCTTAGGGGATCGTGTTCCTTCGTGCAAGGAACTGCGATGCGAGTCCCGCCAAGCATGCGCGCAGGTAGCGCTTGCACAGGAGTGGTGTGACCGTTCGAGCGCTCGCGTTCACGGCCATCGGGGCTCTCCAGGCACAGAGCACTAGTCCTCTAGCGCTCTAGCGCCGTGTTGCTCGACGAAGTGAACGACGTTTGACCGGGCGGGACCCGGTCCTTGAGGTTTTCATGTCACAAGCTACCGCTACGGCCTTCGAGGCCGGCGGGCTCGATGCCTTCGCGTCGACTCGCGCAAATTACGAACGCTTCGCCTTCCTGCTTATCCGCGTGGGTCACGTTCCCGGCCTCGCGCTCTCGCACCTCGATTTCCGTGTGCTGCTCTTCCTCCTCGGCCAGAAGCCAGGGCAGTACACCGCACACCAGCAGACGATCGCCAAGGCGTGCGACTCGAACACGACGTCCATCCGCCAGTCGCTCGGGCGCCTGCGGGCGGCGGGGCTCGTGCTCTGGGAGCTCATTCCACCGCACCACGCGCTCCCCACAGGGCGTTTCACGCGCACGAACGTCAACCGCTACTGGGTGCACCTGCCGCGTCTAGGGGCGCTTCTGGAGGCTTCCGCGAAGCCGCCGGCGACGGCGCCGAAATCGGGCGCGTCGACGCTGCCGAAATCGGATGCGTCTTATGGAACGGAGCTCAGATCTGAACAACAACCTCCCCCCTCCCCCCCCCCGCCAACCCCACCGGTTCGTACCCCACCCGCCTCGCCCGAGGTGGAGGCGGTTGGATCGATCGAAGCAGGATCAGAGCTCGAGCCTATCCGCCAGTCGTGGGAGAAGCTCGGACTTGGGGCGCTCGATCATCGTTCGGCGCGGGCGCTCGAGAACCGCCGGGCCGAGGGCGCAACGCTCGAGCAGCTCGAGGCGGCCGTCGCCGGCGCCAGCGCGGACGACTGGATCCGCCGTCGCGCGAAGGTCCCCTTTGCCGTCGTCTTCGCCTCGCTCGCAAGCCTCGAACGATTCGCTCACCAGGGGCGCAAGATCCTAGACGCACGCAGTTTCGAGAGCCGACGCGAAGCCGAGGAGCGGCGCAAGGACAGCGAGTGGCGCAAGCAGCAGCACGCGATCGTCCAGAACGAGAGCCCGCCTACGGCGGACGAGCTCCGCGCGGTGCTCCTGGGCATGCCCCCCCCTCCCCCTCCGCCCCCTCCGAA
>JBAULD010000958.1:0-7058 GCA_049578005.1 Polyangiaceae bacterium | reverse complement strand
GTTCGTGTAGTCTTGCGCGACCATCGCTGTCTCCGCAGATGTTCAGCGCGCAGGTACCGGCCAGAAAACACCGGTCTTCTAAAGCGCGACCACACTGCCGTCGGGCTTGACTTCAGTCCATGCCTCCGCTGGCGTTCCGACACCCGTCACGTGCAGCAGCGCGCCGCCCGTGTTGTCGACGTCGACGCTCATGCCGGTGTCGATGAAAAAGAGCAGCCCGCCATACTCCGAGGCCATGATGTCCTTCGGGCGATTTACCCCGCCCGTGATCGCGACCGCCTGGGGCTGATGCCCCATGACGAGGTGGCGGACACCCAGCGCCTGCGTCCAAGTCGTAAGCAAATCGACGGGGTTTCCCGTCGCCTCCCACCACAGCGGCACCGTAGTAAACTTGATTTCGAGAATCGAGGTCGTTGCCGAGAGGACGGGCGCCCCGAATCCGGCCGTATCGACCCCTGTCTGCACGCCCGCAGTAATCTGTGCGATGGTCTGACCTTGAGTGTTGCCAGCATGGACGAAAAACCAGTCGTCCACGCGCGCAGCGATTGGAAGGTTGCGTAAGAATCGGCCGACGTTGTCGTCCCCTTCCGCCGTGGCGTCGAGGTCATAGCCGGCCTCGATGAGCTCAGGGTCCACGCCCACCTCGGCGTCCTCCGCCGTGCTGTTTTCGGGGTTCGCCAGGAACTCCGCCTCGTGATTGCCCATCGTGACGACGACGCGCCCGCCGTCGAACGGCGCCCGACGGTGGAGCGCGATGAGGAGGCGCAGCACATCGACGGCGTCAGGCCCTCGATCGATCATGTCTCCGACGACGACAAGAGTCGAGAAGCCGCCCGTCCATCGCACCTCGCCCGGACTGCGTGGCGACGGCTCGATGAGATTTGCGCCAGCCAGCAGGGTCAAGAGGGCGTTATAGTCGGCGTGGATGTCGCTGATGGCCCAAATTTCCCGGGCACGATCGATCTCGCGCACGACCGGGTAGCGCCACCAGTCGCGTGCGGGTCGCGTGTACGTGCCGCTGTCGTTCGCCGGATCGTCCCGGCCAATCGCGGAGCTGATCACGGCGTTTGATTCGTGCGTACCGCTCGAGCAGGAGAAGCAGAACGCCAGCGAAATGGGAACCAGATGGACCAAATCTCGTAGTTTCATCAGCGCTCCTGACGTGTGCAAAGGATTCGTGCGTGCAGCTTATGCCAAATAGGTCTCAGAATCGCCCAGACAACGTCACTCCGTTGGGCGATATGGCGATCACGGCGCCGGCCGCGTGGGCATCGTCCGTCCTTCCCCAAAGCGAGAGATAGGTCGCCGCGCCGGCGGCGATGACTGTGACTGCGCCGAGGATGTCGGTGACCAGCGCCAACGTCCTGGTCTGCGACTGAGCGCCGTCGAGCGTCGATCGAGAGACGCCGGGGATCATTCGGTCTTTGGCTAGCGAACTCGACTGACCAAGGGCCAGCACGCCCGTGACGGTAGTCCCAGTCGCGAGCGCTCCCACTGTGGTCCATGCGAGCCAAACCGGAACGAAAGGCTGACCGACCGGGGCTGCCGCTTGCGCACGCGGCGCGGCACCGGGCGCCGCTGGAGGGGCAGGGGCATGATCGGTCTGAATCGTGAGCTCGATCACCGGACAATCCTCCGCCGCTAGTTCGACCCACCGCGAGATCACCTCTTGCCCGCTTCGGATCAGGGTGACATGGCGTCGACCGGCGGTAACGAGGACCGGGCCCTGCAAGGGCAAGTGCGCCACGATTTCGTCGTCGATGGCAATGTCGCCGGTCGGCGCGTTCGTCCTTATCGCAATCTGCGCCACCCTGCCCTTCAGGGACGCAATCGCGCTCTCCACCTCCGCACGCCTGTCGTTAGGGACCGAATCGCCACCGTCTTGCAGATAGCGCTGGTAGGACTTCAGGGCGCCGGCTGCGTCGTGCAGCGACATCTGGATCTGGCCGAGATTGTAGAGGACCTGTGGATTCGGCGAGATCTCGTACGCGCGGCGGAATTCGGCGAGCGCCGCCGTGTAGTTCTTATCGCGGAAAAAGGTGAGTCCCCGCCGGTAGTGCTCGCTGGCATCCTCGGCGGATCGGGGCGCAGGATCGGCCGCCCAAACGGGCGCGGCAAGAGCTCCAGTGCCAATCGAGAGAAATAGGCTGAGCGCGGCGCGGGAGAGATTACTTTGCATAGGGATCACGCATGTCGATCTTCGGTTCACCTGGATCACTCGCCGTAGGCTGGGCCGTGGGTTGAGTTGTCGCCGGAGTCGCCGCGATCCCGACAGAAGGGGCAGGCGCAGGCCCGACGCGGGTCGCTGGCCTCACCCACCCGCTCGAAACCCCCTTACTCAGCGACCACGTGAGCTGGCTGTCGCGGTTCAACGTAATCGCTTGATCCTTGGGGATATACCCCGGCGCCTCGGCGTGCAGAACATGGGGCGCGGAGTCCGCCGGCAGCACCAGCGTGTGGGGATTGCTGCTGAGGAGTGTGCCGTCTACAGAAATCCGCGCGAACGACGGCGTCACGGTCACAGTCAGCGAGTGCGTCGACGTCGGGTCGGCCGACGCCGCCCTCGCCAGCGCCCCTGGTTGAGCGGGTGGCGCGTTCGACTCGGCGGGCAGTGGCGCAGCCCGCAAGACCGAAGGCCCAGCCGAGCCGATCGTCGCTTTCCCGTGATGGAAAGCGAGCGCCAAAAAGAGGACGACGGCGACGCCCGTGACGACGACCGCCACGCGCGCGTCTCGACGAACGCTGCGCGCGCCGGGAGCGACCGCGACCGACGTATCGGCTGGACGCCGAAGATCGACGGGCTGGAGCGTGGGCCCGGAAACCATCAGGTGACCTTCGCTTGTCGGACTCAGCACTGGAATCCACGGGACGCTCGCCGAGGGCGACGTCATTTGAGTCTCGACCACCTTGCGGATGGCCGAACGCTCCGATGCGAAAAGATTGGAGACGTAGCCACCGAGGTCGCGCGACGAGACGCGGAGCCCGAGCCGCTCGATGGCCCGATCGAGGTCGTTCTGCATATCGGCCGCGGTCGCGTACCTTGCGCTCTTGTTGCGGGCGAGCGCCTTGAGAGTGATCCCCTCGAGCTCCGGATCAACGTTGGGGTTGACCATTCGCGGGCTGATGACGTCTTCCTTGATTATGGCGCTCAAGATGTTGACGTCGCTCGGCCCACTGCGCAGCCGGTGCCCAGTAAGCGCCTCCCAGAGCATCACGCCCAAGGAGTAGATGTCTGAACGGCAGTCGATGTCCGACGATGCGAAAATTTGCTCGGGCGACATGTATCGGATCTTGCCCTTCATGACGCCCGCCTCAGTCCGCTCGACGTTGTCTGCGGCCTTGGCGATCCCGAAGTCGAGAACCTTGACGTTTCCCTCGTAGGTCACGATCAAGTTTTGCGGGGAGACGTCGCGGTGCACGATCTTCAAGGGCACGCCGTCGAAGTCCTCGAGGCGGTGCGCATAGTCGAGCCCGGCCAGCACGTCGGACAGCACACGCAGGTGGAACCTCAGCGGGAAGACGCTTCCCTCCCGACCGACGCGCTTGAGGATCGAGAAGAGCGTCTGCCCCTCGAGATACTCCATCGTCATGAAGTACTCGTCGCCGTCGGACGACACGTCGTTCGTTTGCACGACGTTGGGGTGATTGAGGCGCGCGGCGAGTCGCGCCTCGCTCATGAACATCTTGCGAAACTGTTCGTCGTCCTTGACGCTCGGGCGAAGTACCTTGACCACAAACAGCTTATTGAAGCCGCCAAGGCCGTGGACGCTCGCCAGGTACACTTGCGCCGTTCCACCCTCGCCCAGGGCGGCAAGGATCGTATATTTCCCGAGGCTACGGTGGGTGAGCGTCTCCAATTTCGGAAGCGATCCTGGCGCCCACCCCGAGCTTTCAGGTCCGCGTTTCTCAGCCGGGTCCGGCATCGCCTTCGGCTTCGGTTGATGCGTCCGACGTTTCCGCGTCATCGCCAGACAGGGCTCCATCGACGGACGCTGCGTCGACACCCGTGTCGGCCTGCGTAGCGTCGACAGGCGCCGCGTCGAGACCGCCGTCGGGTGGGGGGACCAGCGCGGGAAGCGTGCCCCCGTCGCATAGCCCGATGCGGGCGCAATTGTCGATGACCACGAATTGCGCCTTGGTGCACGCGTTGATGATCTCGGCGTTGGTTTGTGGCGTCCCTGCAAAGCAGCCGGGCGGATTCAAAGCTGGAGGGCTAGCGTCGCCGTCACCGGCGTCGGCGTCGGAACTCCCGTCGGCGTCGGAACTCCCGTCGGCGTCCGTCACCGCGGTCGCATCGAAGGAGGTCGACGAAGCGTCACTGGCCGCGACGTCGGGCAATGCGTCCGGAATGGAGCTGTCCTGGGGCAAGCTTTCGTTCGAAGGGGATCCAGGCGAGTTGTCGTCGCCGCTGCATGCGACGACGGTGGCCGTGAGCAGGAGGATGCCCGTCGCACAAAGGACCCGGGCGTCCGCCATTTGGACCTTCATCACTGCACCTCGCAGTAGCCGTAGTTGCAGGCCGGGCGGGAGGCGGGGCATTGGCTCGCTGTCTGGCAGGCCATGCACCCAGCCGGCGCCGTTCCTGTTGCCTTGAACTCAAAGTAACAGCCGCAGCCCACCGGGGGCAGGAATGGAGCCACCGGACCGATTTCGGTGAGGCGCCGCACCTGCATGGCGCATTGAGGGACGGTAGACTGCGCGGCTGCGAGATCGATCAGGGACTGATCGGGTACGCTTGCGGTGAGGCGCGATAATACGGCGGACGCCGTAGCCGAAGGCTGTCCATTCACGAGGTTGGTGAAAAAGTGGATCTGGCCCCACGGCACATAATGCCCGTCGCGGACGTTCTGCATGTCGAGCGAAGTCGACGTCCTGCCGGGCCAGAACGCCGCGATTTGCCCTTGCGCCTGGAACGCAAGGATCTTCACCTGGCTCGCGTAGGTCTGCGCGTAGGCGGTCGACAGGGCCCCGAGGCCCTGGTCGGCCGCAGCGCCTGTTAGACTCGAGAGCATCGTGGCAATTTGTTGATTGCCGGTGGACCCGACGTTCACGCCCCACCAGCGGTCGGGTGGCACACCGATGGCGTCGGCGAGCAGCACTTGAGTGCCCGATCCCGAGCCGCGAGTCATCAGGTTTTGCGGGTTCGTCCACGGCGTGGAGCTCCCGTTGCTAACGCCGAAGGCCACATACGCAATTTCGGCGCTGATCGCCTGCTGAGTTGATCCAGGAGCCGTCACGAACACCGCCGGGGAGATCGGGCCCCAGGTATCCTGCGTGTTCGCCGGCAGAGTCACTCCGCAAGAGGACGCGAACACGTCCGAGACGCCGAGATCGACTTGCGCGTAGTTGAGCGCACCGGCATCGCTGACTGGCGGCGTGAAGGTGCAGTTGTGCAGAGCACCCGCAGCGTCGACGTATACAGCTGTCCCAGTCATGCGCGTCGCCGCGCCCGCGCCGACGATCGCGCTAATTCCGACGCAGGAGCCGGTCTTTTGGTAGACGACGGTGATCGGCGTCGCCGCGTTGGCCAGTTGCTCGCCGAAGTAAACGACGTAGTTCTGCTCTGCGCCGGACACGTAAAGCCGGAGCGCGCCCACGACGCTGGGATCGTTGCACCAGGGGAGCTGCGTCCCACCATCGCTGGAAACAGTCTGCGCCATCGCCACCGGCTCGCCCCTAAACATCCACGCGGCTCCGCAGGCAGCTCCAACCATCCATGCGACTCGTCTCAGCAAACGTTCATTCATGCGTTCCCCGGGGTTATCTCCAGCGGGAATAGTTGTGACTCGACGCTGGAGTCGTTACAATCCGAGAGTTCCCTTTCGGCGCCGTTTTGTGAACCGAGAGCGCACTATTCCACTTCAATCGTGGCAGGTCTCATGGTGTGGCAGACACGGCGACGAATTCATTCATCGAGCGGAGTTCTTGCAGCGGGATCCTATTCGATCCTGGGTGTCGCGGCGGCGGCCTGCTCGTTCCTCGTCAATACAAACGCGAATCAATGTTCGGTCGACGCGGACTGTGTGTCGTTCGGCGCACATTACACGTGCAGTCAGGGGTTGTGCGTGGGGCCGTCGACCTCGCGCGACGCAGCGACCGACGACGCGCTCGTGAACGACGTCGCCACCGACGATTCGGTCGAAAACGATGGTACGACCAACGACGTAGCAACGAACAGCGACGTCGAGGCCCCGCTAGTGTCGGGCGGCGATGGCCCGGAAACGGGAGGGGAGTGTCTGCGCAACAGCGAGTGCAGTCCGGGCGATGCGTGCGTCTCAGGGGCCTGCGTTTCCCTTACGTCTGCCGAGTGCCCGACGGTCCTGGGCGCCGGAGCGAACGGCGCGATCGAGGACGAGTCCGTTGTGTTCGGCGCGATCTTGCCGACGCCGCTTACGGCGCCCCCGACCTTTCTCGGATCGCTCAGCGAGTTGGCCGCGTCGATGACCGCAAGCCTCTCGTTGGCCGTCAGCGACTTCGCCTCGGTTTCGGGCTTGCCTGCTGTTCCCGGCTCGACGGGCAGGCGTCCGGTTGTTTTCGTCACCTGCGCCGACAATCATTCGGCGCTGACGGCGACCGCCGCGACCGAGCACCTCGTCTCCGATCTGGGCGTGGCCGCTATTGTGGGCTCCGGATACAGCACGTTTACGAACGCGATTGCCTCTGAGCTCGCGACGCTCCACAGCAGCGCGCTGCTCCTGGCGCCCCGCAGCACTGGGTCCGGTCCGTCGGCGGGGGGAACGAACACCTGGCACGTCGCCCTGCCGGACAACCTAGAGGCCGAGGCGCTCGCATCCGTGGCCCAATATGTCGGCAGCGCGTTGGACGGCGGTGGCGGGAGCATCGTTATCGCCTACAAGGGTGACGACTATGGCACCGACGTGGCGACGCTCGTCAGCAAGACTCTCCCGGGCGCCCAGTCGACGTACTCGTATGGGAACTCCGACGATCCCGCGTACACTCCGGATTTCTCGCCGGTAGTGGCCAGCGTGGTCGCCGCGTCGCCGCAGGTTATCGTGATGGTCGGCACCGATGAGGCGGTGGTCAGCATCGTCCAAGCG
>JBAULD010000957.1:0-2590 GCA_049578005.1 Polyangiaceae bacterium | reverse complement strand
ACCCCGGGCGAAGCCGGCGTGCCCGACGCAGCCGTCGAGGCTGCGCCCGGTTGCGCGACGAACGCGGACTGCACGGCGGTGAGCGTGACGCACCCCGAGGTCGCATGCGACGTAACCTCCGGAACCTGCCTCCAGCTCACTACTGACGAATGCCCGCTCGTCATCGGCGACTACAGCGGCAAGACGGAACCTCCGCTCTTCTTCGGGGCGTTCGCGACGCTGCCGTCGAGCGCGCTGCAGAGCCATCCGAGCTTTCTCAACTACACGCTCGCGATCGACGAATTCACGTCCAACGGCGGAATACCGGCCGGACCCGGGAATGGGCTCCGGATGCCCGTCGCGATCATTTGCGACAACGGCGCCGACATTCACACCGCGACGGTCCACCTGCAAACGGACATTCACGCCCCCGGAATCCTCGCGGCGCTCGATTCGGTGACCTTGCGCACCGAGTTCGTCAACGACTTCGGACCGGCATCGACGTTCGTCATCAACCCTTTCGGGGCCAATTCGACGATCGTCTCGCCGACCCTCGCGACCAACGGCCTACTCTGGCACATGCTCGGGGAACCGAGCGACAGCGCGCCCGCCTATGGCGCCTTCTTTCCGCGCGTCGAAGCCTACGTCCGAAGCACTCAGAATCTGATGGCGGCCGCGAGCGACGGCGGACCCACCGCGACGCCGATACGCCTCGCGACCGTGACGGCGAGCGCGACGGACACGCAAGACTTGGCGACCGCCGTGGAGGCCGTTCTCCAGTGGAACGGTCAATCGCTCGCGCAGAACACCGCGGCAGGTCTTTATGCGAACGTGACGATCCCGTCGATCCTCAACGGAACCGATCTGTCGTCGATCGACGTCAGCACGGCGGCGACGACGCTGATGAACTTTCGGCCGAACGTCATCGTGTCGTTCGCGAGCTCGGAATTCGTCAAGATGCTCGAAGTCCTCGAGCTCCAGTGGCAGGACACGACCGATGGCGGCACGCCCAATCCGCGCCCCTTCTACCTCGTCGGTCCCTACAACATGGTGTCGCAGGAGCTTTTGAACTGGATCGGCTCCGGCACCAGCGCTTCCACCGAGGCGAAGCGAAAGCGCGTCGCCGGCGTGGGCGTGGCGTCGCCGACCGACACCCACGAGCTCGTGGCCTACGAGGGGCGATTCCTCGGTCAGTTCCCCAACGGCCAGGCCGATCTCGGCCAGGAGAACTACTACGACGCGATGTACATGATGGTGTACTCGATCGTCGGCGCCGGGCGGGTGCCCAGCCTGACGGGCACCAATCTCGGGCAGGGGATTCTGAGGCTCATGTCGGGCAACTCGTACGACGAGGGCCCGAGTGCCATGGGAGAGATCTTCGGTGCGCTCAGCGCGCCGAAGGGCACGGTGAGCATCTTCGGTGCGGACGGCCCACCCGATTTCAATCTGGCGAGCGGAGCGCGCATCGGGCAAGGAAGCGTGTACTGCGTGAGTCGGAACGCCGGCTCGGGCGCTCCGGCGTATTCGTACGACGTGCTCACAGTGGCGCCGTCCGTGGACGGCGGGCTCGGAGGCGCCTTTCCGTGTTACAGCGGCCTGTAAAGCGCCGGTCCGGGGGGCGGAACGCATCGGCGCTGGGCAAGCGCGCCTCGCGCTTTACTGCGCTCTCCGGCCTCGCTCTTATCCATTGCAGCGCGGTCGGTGGGGATGAGTCGGCGACGCGGGCGTCGTCCCAGCCGATCATCGGAGGGACGCTGGCGGATGCACCGGACTCCCCCGTGCTTCTCCTCCAGGGTCCCGAGGGAGGGTGCTCCGCGGTCCTCGTCGCTCCGACGCTCGTTCTCACCGCGCGTCACTGCGTGGCGAACACGACGCCCGGCGCCTTCCAGTGCACGGCCGCGGGCGAGGTCGTCAACACCGGCAGCGGCGCGGGCCAGATCGGCACGGACAACGCGCCCGGCTCGCTGTCGTTCTTTCAGGCCGCGAAGGCGAATGCGGACGATTTGGGCAGCCCGGACGCGGTCGGCACGCAGGTCATTTCGACGCAGACGCCGACCGCGTGCCGCGACGACCTCGCGTTCGTCGTGCTCGACCGAGCCATTCCGGGCCTGGTCCCGGCGTCGATCCGAATCACACGCCCGACGTCCGTCGGGGAGGTGGTCTCGGTGTGGGGCTACGGGCTGACGGATCAAAGCCAGCCCACGGAGCTGCGGACCGCAGGCGGAGTTCCGATCGCCGGAGTCGGCCCCGACGTCGCGCCGGACAGCCCTCAGCTCGCGCCCGTTCGCGCGGTCCGCGTCGGACCCGTCACCTGCCAGGGCGACAGCGGCGGTCCGATCATTTCCACCGTCACGGGCGCCGTCATCGCGATCGTGTCGCTCGGCAGCCAGGCCGGCACGAACGGGCCGTTTTGCACGTCGACCGAGCTCACCGACACGACCGGCCCTCGGCTCGGCGCGTATGCGGATTGGATCGACGGCGTGTTTCAAGGAGTCGGGGCTTCGCCCATCACCGACGACCCGGCAGCCGACGCTTCGACGGACGAAGACGTCGGGGTCGCACTCGACGCTCGGGACGACGACGGAGCTGCAGTGGCGGAAGAGGCATTCGA
>JBAULD010000956.1:0-4469 GCA_049578005.1 Polyangiaceae bacterium | reverse complement strand
CTTCGAAGTTCCGAATGGGGCGTGTACCGTTGGTATCAATTGCGTGTTCGTCATTAGCACGATGTGTATGCCCGATGTTTATGCTATTCCGGAGAGCTCTCCAGTCTACATCTGCACTTGTGCGTCTGGAGGCTGGCAATGCACGCATCAGCCCGGCGGCGGATTGGGGATAGTCCTTTGTAACCCCGGCGGGGGTGGATTTGCCTTTGGAGACGGCGGCGGAGGCTAACCAAACTAAGCCCTGTCTGATGGATCGCGCACGTCTCTCCAATCGTGCGCTCCCTCTCCCGCGCCCCCTTCACGCGCCCCACGTCCGGGCAGAGGTGGCGACTCGACGATGTGCCGAACGCCAAATTGGTCGACTATGCAGCATACACGGACGATTGCCGTAAAGCCTCGACGAGCACTATCACCGCTCGTCCCTAACCGCCCAGACCGAACACGCTTCCGCCTCGCCGGCTCTCGCCGGCGGGGCGGTCGCCTTTCTGCTGTGCGAGGTTCCGGTCAGCCCCCCTCGGTAGGGATCACCGCGCCCGGTGGCGATCCCTTCGTACAGCGCGCGTGGCAACACCCTCCCGGTGGGCTGCTCGCCGCCGGTTCATCCCATCTACAACCTGCGTACCTTGTTGGCGCCAGACGGCCGACGCGGGGGTGCGCCTTGGAATTGCCCAATTGTGTCCGCGGGTTGTAACGAAACGGCAAAACGCGATATCCGCGTCGAGAGGCTTCGTGGATCCGTCCGCAGCCCAGGCGCGGACCGACTTGGCTTGCGTGGGGTGCGGTCGCGGCCTATGCTTGCGGCCGCGGGTGCAATCGACCGGGGTTCGTCAATGAACGAACGTGGGATGGGCCTCTGCGCAGTCGCGTTTCTCTCGTGCAGCGCGCTGTCAAGTTGCGGAAATGCGCTCGGCAGGCCGCCGGGTGCGGAGCCTACAGATGGGGGCACCGAGGCAGGCGGAGTGCCGGCGCCCACCGCCCCGGCGCCACCAAGCGGCAATGGCCTTGATGCGAATACGGGGTTTGCTCAGACGCTCACCCCGCCAACTCCGGTTGACGGTGACAGCTCTGATGGGGGCGACGATGGCGGCGCGCAACAGGGCGTCATGCCGTTTCCCGTGATGGGCAATGGGCTGGATGCGGGCGCTGACAACGGCGGCGCGGAAGCAGGCCTCAGCGCGGCGCCCGTTCCAGTAAGTTCGAAGTGCGGCCCAACCCCCACGCGGTTGGTCGATCTAGAAGCAGCCGCTGCCCAGGCCGGCGTGCAAGGCCTCGCGGCACCCCCCATCGCGGTCAACGCCAATGATGTTTACTTCGTCGTCGGCAATTGGCTCATGAGCGCTTCGCTTCGCGGAGGGCCCGTCGTCGCGCTGACGACACTCTGGGCCGGGAGTTATTTCGACCAGCCAGACCTGGAGCTGACTTCGACAACCATCATCTTTCACGAGCTGACGACCGCTGCCAACGAAGAGATCGGCAGCGTCGCCGTCGATGGCGGAGGCCCTGTCGGCCTCGCCACGAGCAGCGGTCGGGTCGTTGCGCTCGCAACCGATGGTCAGAGTATCTATTTTTCAGACCAAGAGGGAGTCAAGGTCGTCCCCCTGAGCGAGTCCAATCCGAGTTTGATTGCCCAGCAGGCGGGAGTGACGGGTATCGCGGCCGTGGGCGAACGTCTCATCCTGACAAGCAGCGATCCGACGACCGGAATAGGCAGCGTCTTCAGCATGCCGAGTCAGGGAGGCCCGCTGACAACTCTCGCGACGAACCAAGAAAATGCGTCTTTTCCCATGGCCTGCGGCCAGGACATCTGCTGGTGGACCGGGATCACACCGGCGGGACCGATCGGGACGTCTGGACCCGGATCCATCATGCGCCTAGCTTCCTCCGGAAGCGTTGCGAAGATTCCCAACGCGCCCTATTTTCCCTGGAATTTAGTTTTCGACGGAAACGACTTCTTCGAAACGGTCGCCTGCGACATCTGCAGTGGCTCGCTCTTGAGAATCCCCGCGGACGGGGGGTCCGCTGTCGCGATGGGGCCCGGAGCTTACGTCGCGGTTGACGACACCTGCGCATATTGGTCGCAGGGTGAACCCTCCGCGGGCATCTTCAGCGTGGTGAAGTCGTACGTCTCGCCCTGACGCCGCGTGGGGGACTCCTGCTCAACAAGCATCATTCCCGTCGCAACATGTGCCCTTTTAGACGGATCTTACCGGCTCTACAGGTGGAGAAGGCGAAGCGCCGTGCCCTCGCTACCGTGCGCAAGCGGGAAAGGAACAACCCAAGAACTGATCGCTCCACCGAACTCCGCGAGCGTTTCCCCGGACGTTTCGCCGCGTGCGATCGCCTCGAGCATGGCGATCCCACTCTTTCCGAACACGTCGGTCGCAACGCTCGCGACCTTGATGTTGGCCGTCTCGAGCAGGCGCAAAAGCCGATTGCGTTCGCTGCTGCGTGAGTTGAGCAGCTTGCGTCGGTAGCGCATCAAATCGCGCAGCACCCGTATCGGCTTGGGCGGCACGAAGCTCTTCGCGATGAGTACGTGGCGCACGAGATCGGCGATCCATTCGCTGTCCTTCGCGTCCGTCTTACGGCCCGGCACGTTCTTGATGTGGTGCGCATTGCCCACCACCAGCTCGAAGGACCCTTCGAGCACCGTGTAGACGGGCTTCCAGTACACGCCCCACGGTCGGTGAGCCAGTCACGCAACTCTTCGAGGTCGCGCAGACACGTCCAAATGTCCTGACCTCCTTTGTCGGCTTGCGTCCCGCCTCACCGGCAAGCACGCATGCCACGACCGTCGCTTGATGAACATCCAGCCCGCAGGCTCGCTCGACCAAAATCTCCATGGGACCTCCAACGAAATGGAGTCGCGATCGCCGCGCCAGGCATCGACAACGAGATGTTGTGGTGCGTCCTTGCTCTTCCAGCTGGCGCCGATCACGTTGCAGTCGCGGGGTCCGAGCCACCATTCAACTTCGACCTCAGAGGCGATCGCTCCTCCGCCCTTTCCTCAAGCACGTCGGGGGGATCGCGCCAATTTTCACCGCATCGAGGGCGCGCGGCCCCGCGCGCATGAACCGTTGCGTTAAAAATGAGCCGGCCCTGTCGATCTCTTGGGCGGGGTTCCTCCGGTCAGGCCAACCCGGCGAAATCCCGGTGGTTCCGTGTGGCCAGCGCCCGGTGTCGTCTCAAAAACCTCTCGACGAACGAAAACAGGCAACAACCACCCTTCTCGCGCCGAGGTGCAGCCGAGGGGCGACGGCCCCCAATTTGGGCGATCGGGTTTGAATTCGCGGACGGCGGGTGCGCGCGCTCCGCGTCCGATTTCGAACCCTCAACTGCCCCAAGCGCGCGCTCTCTCCTTAAATGCTCGCCGAACTTCGGTGGGCTCGCCCGCGCCATTGCGGTGCCGGATGTCGATTTCACGAAGCACCTTGGTTGTATTGATCGATGAACGCAGGTGCCGTCGCAACTGAAGCCCGAGCTGTCCGAGGCCGCCAGCCGTAAGCGAGCCCCTCGCGGCCAGGCCAACCGAGGCCTCATGCCTCCAGGGCACCGGAGGATCCCATGAACAGCTCGACGCGCCCGCCGGCGGTCGTCGTCGTGACCTTGTCGATCGACGAGCTACGCGCCCTCGTTCGCGACGTCGTGCGCGAAGCCCTGACCCAGCAAGCGCCTGCCGCATCGGCGGCGCCTCTGGTCGATCGACACGAGCTCGCGCGCCTTCTCGGGGTGAGCGCCGCGACGATCGCGCGCATGACCGCCGAGGGCATGCCCCACGTGTTCGCTGGCGCGGCGCCACGATACGCAGCGGACGAAGTCCGCACCTGGCTCGCCGAGCGCGGTCGCAAGGGAACGAAAGCGGCATCGCGCAGCGCGCCGAGCTCCGTCGCGGGCGTTCGGCTGCTCTCACGGAGGGGGCAATGAACATCGTCCGCGCTAGAGCGCGGCACCAAGCTCGCGCCCAATCCGCGCGACCCGCTCTACTTCGAGACCGAGACCACGCTGCCGGTCGACTTTCACTCCTTCCGCCGCGCCTTCAGCACGGCCCTCGCCGAGGCGGGGGTCAACGTGCAGCACGCGATGAACCTTGCGGCGCACTCCGACCCGCGCGTGCACGCGCGCTACGTCATGCGAACGGCGGCGATGCGCACGGTCCCCGCCGCCGCGCTGCCGGTTCTGGCCCTGAAGGCGCTGCCCGAGCGCGTGCGCGGGCATGACGTGGCTGCCCACGACGTTCCCTCGGGGCCGGGAATCGTCTCGGCCCGAGACGAGTCAGGACCCCTCCCAGGGGGAGCCGCGAGAGCCGGGGAGGGCAACCCCGCGAATTCGCAGGACTCTCTTGGCTCCGGCTGCAGGACTCGAACCTGCGACCCGGCGGTTAACAGCCGCCTGCTCTACCAACTGAGCTAAGCCGGAACGTCGAAGCCCGGACTCTTACCGTCCGCGGGCCTTTACCGTCAAGAAGCTCG
>JBAULD010000955.1:0-3159 GCA_049578005.1 Polyangiaceae bacterium | reverse complement strand
GTGCAGATCGCGCACCTCGAGATTCCATTGCTCGCCTTGACGCAGTCCCGTGCCGATGGCGAAGCGAATCATGAGGCGAGCCGACTCGGGGATCCCATCGCAGCTCACAACCGCGTTCTGTTCGTCGGGCGTCAAGACGGTCCACTTGTCTTCGGTCGCGGCGGGGTCTGCCTTCAGCACGCGAAGCAGCTTGAGGCGGCCGCAAGGGTTCTCGTGACAAAGGCCGGCGGTCACCGCCTCATCGAAAATGGCGCGCATCAGCGCGGCGCATCGCTGCACCGTCTGTCGAGAGACCCGACGCGAACGGCGCCGGTCCTTCGCGCGCCGCGTGGCGAGCTCTCGGACGAATGCGACGACGTCGGACGGAGTGACCGCGGCAATAGGATCGTCGGCGAAGGGGGCGCGACGCAGGTGAACGCGCCAGCGCGATCGCTCCGTGCGAATGCCCCTCACGCCGTCAAGCTCCCGATGGTTGAGAACGCGCTCGCCGAACGCGCGAAACGTGGCGCCTCCGACCGAAAGCACGTCGGCCTCCACCATCTGGCGCAGGGCCGCGGCGAGGACGGCCTCGGCCTCGGCCCGCGTCGGGTAGCTCCCGAGCGACTTGCGTTCGCCGTCCGCGCGAATGACGCGCACGAGAAAACTGCCGTTGCGGCGCTCGGTCACGCTTCCCGTTCCCTGCTGTCTTCGATCACCCATCGACTCACCTCGTGACAATGCCCGCACGGCGCAATGCCATCTCTGCGCGTTTCGACGTCACTTCATCGATAACGGTAGGCGAATCGGCCGGGACGCGCACGCCGGGTCGCCGTCGCCCTTTGCGTTGTGCTTTGCGGCGCTTGGGTGAGCTGACATCTTCATCGCGAGCAAGCTCCGCCAAGGCGTCCGCGAGCTCCCGGCACGCGACAGCAGCTTTGGCGAGGATGTCCGCTCGGCTCACTTCCCAGGCTCCGAGGTCCAAGGTCGCGTGTTCACGCGTCGCCCCGCCAGCCCGACTGCGTACGCGGAATCGGAGGCGAAGATGGTGACGAGAGGAGATCGCATTTGGCGGAGCCCGGATTGGTCGATCGGGCGACGGCGATGCGCTCGTTGATTTGGGGGGCCATCGAGTCCGGTCGCTGGGAGCGCCTTGCGCCCACACGATTGATTGCCGAGCATTCGAAGTGCGCGGAGGGCCACGGGGACATGCACGCACCTGCAGCCCCCGCGTGAACGAATTGCCTATTAGGCAAGGGAGGTGCCACGCCCGCCCGCGATCCATCGAGCCGTAATTGTCCTGGTTTTTGCCAATTTTCCGATCGAGCCAAGGGGAGTGGTTAAAAAACTGCCAGGGGCCCCCCCTGGCGAATTTGTATCCACCCCCCCTGGGAGCTTTTTGGCCACCCTCCGGTCGAGCGGGCATCACCGCGGTGACCGAATCCCTCGTGGGTCCTTATGCCCTTCGGCGTCGCCTTCAAGCTTACGCGGCGGCGAAGGAGCACGGGATCGGTGAGAGCCGCGTCAGCCGATGGGCGGCGGCGGCCGGGTTGACGCGCGGTGGGAGCGAGCCCACGCCGACGCAGACGCCTTGCGAAGCCGCTAACGCCGACAAGGACAGAGGCGCCGAGCCCGTCGAAGCCGCGGGTCGCCAAGATGGACACGCCGTCGCAGAAGCCGGAGGTGGCCGAGCACGCGGCGGCGCATGAGGTGACCGCGGGGTCGGGCAAGTTTGGTGTCCGTCGGTTTTCGATTTGGGACTGACAGCGATGGGTGGCGAAGACCGACAGGGGCGAGAGCCCGTCACCGCCCAGCGGCCCGGCGCCGAAGGACCCGACGAGCCCGGCGGCCGCGCGCGGAACTTATGGGCTCTCGGCGTGCCGCGCCCTTTTGGGGACCGCCCTCCTTTCGGCTCGTGCGCTCGGGGCCGCTCTTTGTCGCGCCTCGAGACCTAACGGCCCCGAGGGGCGCTGCCCTTCTGCTTTCGGGGTTTCCCGGTCGGGGGCCCCGAATGCAGGGCGACATCTCGAGGACCTCCGAGCTGCCCCGCCCTTCGGGGTTCGCGAACGAGCCGAAAGGAACTCGGCTCCCCGTCCAAGGCAGGCACCCGATGAGCACGTCACAAGGTCACGTTTCGCAGGCTCCCCATCTCGCCGTCGTTACGCAGCGGCCGAAGACCACCCGACGCGCGCGACCCCAACGCCGCACCGTCCTCCTCGGCGTCGTCGACCAGGTCACCGCTGCCCTTCGTCCCGGCGCGCGACTCGCCACCGTTCTCGGGTTCATGCTCGGCGGCTTCGTCCCACTCGCATCCTATGTCGTCGCGCATTTCGAGGTCGACCGCGCCATAGCTCTCTACGAGCAGGTCTCGACCCTCCTTGTGATCGGCGGCCTTCTCTACTCGGCCAAGACCGTCTACGCGTGGGGCGCGCTGGCGTTTCGCGCTCCGCTCAAATCGGCGGGCTTCGTCGTTCTCCTCGAGGGCGTCATGGTGTTCGCCCAGATCCAATGGCTGGCGCGCGCCGCCCTCGCCTACCTCGTCGCGATCAATGGCCTCGCCACGGGCTGTAACCTGGCCCTCGACCGCAGGCGCTAAACCCGGTAGCAACCTACCGTTGGCGGCAGGCCGATGTCGCTCGCAGCCCCGAGAAGGGCCGCTATGGCTATGACGCCGCCGCGAAATAGGTCGTCGCGCGTCTCTCACCTTTGCTGACGATCTTCTTGGACCCGAGTCCTTGTTTGAGAGCCCGCGTAATCTCCGGCTTGGAGACTCCAAGCTTCTTGCGGAGGTACTCTGCGCGCATGCCCCCCGGTTGGCCCCTCAAGAGCAGCACGACAAGCTCGAGCGTTTTCGCCGCGGCTTGCGTAGGCCGACCGCGATCGCCAGCGGGCGAGTCGACCGCAGGCAACCTGCTCGCTGCGACGCCGCCGTTGCGATGCGGTTCATGGCGAGCGCCACGGGGATCGGCCCAGAGCTCCTCCAAGGGAACCGACCGAGCCGCCACCAGGATCGATTCCACAAGCGACGTCGTGAGCTCAGATACTTGAGAACGAAAGGCGTTGGACATCGATGGCCACTCTACAACAGGCGATGGCGCGCCATTCCCATTCTTCGAAATTCCGTTCTCGGTAGGCACCTGTCGTTCCCGCCCGTACGTCGCCGGTCATGGTCTCGCGTAATAC
>JBAULD010000954.1:0-6788 GCA_049578005.1 Polyangiaceae bacterium | reverse complement strand
GTCTTGGCCCGCGTGCTGGCGGCCGACGCGGCGACGTTCGTCGCGGTCGCGCGCCGGATGGCATTGGGGCAGAGTAAAGGGCTCGCCAGCCCAGGACTTCGGGTGCGGGTTGCGCTCGTCACCGAGCTTCCCATCGGACTCGGCGTGGCCGACGGACCTCTCGCGCTCGCTATCGTGTCGCGCCGGGACCTTGCTCGCGAATGGGTCGCAGTGCCGTCCACCGGATCCCTTCCGTCGCGGCGCTTGGCGGCAAGGCTCCTCGAACGAGCGGCGCGCGAGGCGGCGCGATGCGCCGCCTACGGGGACGACCACAACTTGCGCGTGTTCAAGTCCGACGCCGTGTCGGCCGCTTGGGAGCGGCTGCTCGGTGATCGCGAGTCGCTCGTCTGGCGTCACGTCGCGGTTGCGCGCGGACTGCTCGCGCCGTGGGTCCCGGAACTCGCGCGCGCCATAGAACTCGGGCTCGATCCGTCGCTTTCGCCGACCGAGTGGCGCCGCGCGGCCACTTCGATTGCGGCGAACGTCGCCGTCGCGCCCGAAACTGCCCTGCCGACCGCGCAGAAGGCGCTCGGGCTGCTGGAAAGCGACCCGGGGGCGGCGACGGCGTTCGTCTGGGGCTTACCGCGAGCGGCGGAATTGGAAGGCGAGGCAGCGCAGGAGCTTCTCGATCGGGTGCTCGACCGAGCGTCTCCCGACGTCGCGGAAGCCCTGGTCGAACTGCGGACGGAGCTCGGCGAATCCCCTCTCTCCGAGCAGGCCGCCCGTCGGGGGCTCGAAATACTCGCTCGACGAACCAAGGGCGGAGGCGACGACGGTGCCGAAGGGCTCGCGCTCGACGTCACGCGCGATCTCGACGGGACCGCACGCGACAACGCGCCGCTGCGGGCTCAAATCGACCGAGCCCTTTTCGCGTTCGCGATGTTCGGGGCCAAAGAGGCGCACGTACGAGTCCGCGACGCCCTCGCTTCGGCGCACGGGGCGCTCGACGCGCTCGAAGCCGTCGCGCCCGAAGAGGATGGCGCCTTGGGGCGTACCGGATCGATGGCCCGGCGAGCCTCCCTTGCCGTCCTGCGCGACCTCGATGTCAGCCTCCTCGAGCGCGACGTCCTCGAGCACCTGCTCTCACTGGGTCAGGGAGGGGCGGAGCGCCACGCTCTCGATCCGCTTCGCGACCGACTCGCCGACTGGATCCTGGCGCGCGAATGCGCGCCGCTGGTTGCCGCCGAGGGAGGCGTCGGGCGCCCCGAACACCCGACGCTCTCGCTCCGCCGCCTCCGCGCGCTTCTTCACTTGGTCGACAGCGACATGGGGGGCGACGACGCCGACCCTCCGCGTGCCGCACGACTTCGAGACCGCTGGCTGCGAGTCGCTCGAGTCCTGCTCGAGCGCTTCGAACGGGGTCCCCCCTCGCCCGTTCGCCGGACCATCGTCGCGGCGCTCGCGCGAGCGCTCGACGCGCTCGTGCGCGCCGGGGCGTGCGACGTCGTGGACGTGCTCCTCGTGGTGGCCCGCCACGCGATGGACCACTCCGATCTGGAGACGCTCGCCGAGGCGTCGATGAACCCCGATCTGGTTCACGTGCTCGAGCAATACGCGCGCTTTGCGAAGGCCGTCGGTATAGACGCGCCAGGCGCCCTTGCCGCGTACGAAGCGCTCATCCGGGATTTGGCGCCCGACGCCTCGGGTCGGACCGAAGCGCTGCGAGCCGTGCTCGTGCGGCTGGGCGCAGCGCTCGCGGCGCTCGGCTCAGCGACTTCGCTCCGAACCCTAGCGACCGACTCCAGGCCCGAGGCTGTCACCCAGCTCGAGGGAGCGCTTTCGTCCTTGGCGCAGCTCGCGATTGGCGCGCGGGGCCGCTTCGATCCGCAGCGGGCTCCCAAGGCACGCGGCGGGTCCGGCGTTCGTCCGCTCACCGCGTCGGTGACGCGCGTTCTCGCCGGCGCCGACCCATCCATGCGAGATCACGTCGTGGCGGCCGCGCTCGACGATCTACTCGCCGGCGTGCCGAAGGCTATCGCAAAGCTCGTCGCCGGCCTCGTCTGGCGCGTTGCCGAGCTTCCGGTCGAAGGGCCCGCGAGCGCGGCGTCCGTCAGCGTGCGCGTGTCCGATGCCCTCCCCGCGTGGTTACCGCCGCGCCGCACCATCGGAGGCTTCTACGTCCTCCGTCCGCTGAGCGCGGGCGCGGCCGGCTCGGTGTTCGTCGTGACCCGTGACGAAGACAGAGGCGACCCCCAGGCCGAGAAGCTCGCGCTCAAAGTCCCCGAATACTCCGCGAACGCGGCGAGCCAGCTCTCGGAGACCGAATTCTTGAAGATGTTCCGCGAAGAGGCGGGCGCCCTCATCACGCTTCCGCAGCACCCGAACCTCGCACGGTTCGTCACGTTCGACGCAGGAAGCAAGCCGAAACCCATCCTCGTGATGGAGCTCGTCGAAGGGATCACGCTCGAGAGACTCATCGAGACCGGCGGACTCGACATGTCGCGCGCGCTGCGCATCCTGGACGATGTGCTCCGAGGCCTCGAGGCGATGCACGCCGTCGGCGTCGGCCACCTCGATCTCAAACCGTCCAACGTCGTCTTGCGGCGAGGCGAAGAGGCGGTCCTCGTCGATTTCGGGCTCGCCGGACGTCACATTCGCCCCGGATGCGCGACCGGCCCCTACGGCGCACCGGAAGTTTGGGGAGCGACGGATGGCCAATCCGGTGCCGCGGGCATTTCACCGGCGAAGGCCGACACTTATGCGTTTGGTTGCGTCGCCTTCGAGACGCTGACCGGGCGCGTTCTCTTCGATGCGGACACGGAGATCGCGCAGATCTCACTTCACGTCGCGCACGATGGATTCCCGCTTCCGCTGCGCATGCTCGCCCAGAGCGTCGGCCTGCCGAGCCTGCCCGAGCTGCTCTTCTCGACGCTCCGGCGCAACCCGCGCGATCGGCCGACCGCGGCCGTCGTGCGCAAAGAACTCTCGCGTATTGCCCCGGACGTGGCCCTTCTTCCCTGGCCCGTGGGGCGGTAAGCAGCCGGTGCCCCTCGAACCCATTTCGGGCACTCCCGACCCGCACGGCGCCGATTGCGTGGCGTGCGGCCGGTGCTGCCACCACGGTCCGAGAACCGTGCACCTCCTCGAAACGGACGACGCGCGCGTCCTCGCGCACCCGCACGGCGCAGACATCCTTCACCGGCTGACCGTCCTCGACAGTCGCCCGCCCGGGTGGCGCTTCGTGGACAACACTGGCGAACGCTGTGCCGCGCTCGACGTCTCGGTGCCCGGACGATACGCCTGCAGCATCTATGAAATGCGCCCCGACGACTGTCGCCTCGTCGAACCGGGATCACCGGCGTGTCTTGAAGCCCGCAAGCGCGGACAGCTCGGCAGCAGCGTCGAATTCGTGCGCCCGATATGACTGACTGCCCCGGCACAGATGCGCGGGCGATCGGTTGATCGCCGCCTTTTTGGCGGCGTCCCCGGTTGGCATCCCAGCTGCACTCGCAGCGAGCCCGCGGAGACCCGACCATGAGCTCTAGCTGGTCTATATGGCTTGGATTCCTCGTCATCGTCGCCGCGGCCTTTTGGTACGACGCGACCGTGGCCCCGGGTGCGGTCCTCCTCCAAGCTACCCCGGGCAAAGCAAGTTCGCCGAGGTGAACTAAGATCGAATCATGCACGACCCGTCGAACGACCGCTTCGCCGAGCAGCTCCGCCTCATCCGCGATGCCGGTCTCGAGAAGGGCGAGCGGCTCATCCTCGGACCGCAGGGCGCGTCCATTCGCGTGCGCGACAGCGACCGGCCGGTCCTCAACTTCTGCGCGAACAACTATCTCGGGCTGAGCGCGCACCCCGGCGTCGTGAAGGCCGCGCACGACGCCCTCGACGCGTACGGGTTCGGATTGTCGAGCGTCCGCTTCATTTGCGGGACGCAAGACGGGCACAAAGAGCTTGAGAAGAAGATCAGCGGGTTTCTGGAGACCGAGGACACAATTCTTTACTCGTCGTGCTTCGACGCGAACGGGGGGCTGTTCGAAGCATTGCTCGACGAATCGGACGCCGTGATCTCCGACGCGCTCAACCACGCGTCGATCATCGACGGCGTGCGCCTCTGCAAAGCCGAGCGGCACCGGTACGCGCACGGCGACCTCGGGTCGCTCGAGGACGCCCTGAAGAAGACGCAGGACAAGCGGACCCGGCTCGTCGCGACCGACGGGGTCTTCTCGATGGACGGCGACGTCGCGCCACTCCAGGGGATCTGCGACCTGGCAGACCGGTACGGCGCTCTGGTCATGGTCGACGACAGCCACGCGACTGGCTTCCTCGGCAAGAGGGGTCGCGGCTCGATCGAGCACTGCGGCGTCATGGGTCGCGTGGACATCGTCACCTCGACCCTTGGCAAGGCACTCGGCGGGGCAACAGGCGGCTTCACGAGCGGGCGAAGAGAAATGGTCGAACTCTTGCGCCAGCGATCGCGTCCTTATCTCTTTTCGAACACGATCGCACCTGCCGTCGTCGGCGCGAGTCTCTTCGTCATCGACCTTCTTTCGTCGACGACGGAGCCCATGGATCGGGTGATCGACAACGCGAAGCAGTTCCGCACGGCGATCGGGGCCGCGGGCTTCCGGATCAAGCCCGGCTTTCACCCCATCGTGCCGATCCTGATGAGCGGTCCCCGCGCCGAAGACGGCTCTGATGCCCGTCTTGCGCAAGACGTCGCCGCCGCGATGCTCGGCGAAGGGATCTACGTCGTGGGCTTTTCGTACCCGGTCGTCCCGAAAGGCGAGGCGCGCATTCGCGTCCAGCTCTCGGCCGCACACACCCCGGAGATGATCGACCGCGCGGTGGCGTCCTTCGTCCGAGTGGGAAAGGAACACGGGCTCGTTTAGCGCACGCGCTGCGTTTCGACGGCTCTTGCGCGCGTATGCCGCCGGCTTATTGTCGGATTGGGGCTGGATGGCCAACACACTCGCTCTCGTGACCGGAGCCAACGGAGAAATTGGCCGTTCGCTCCTTCGTGCTCTCGCAGAGTACGGCGGCTACGACGTCGTCTCGCTCGACCTCACGCCCCTACCGGCCGAGCAGCGGCCGCTGGTCACCGCGAGCTACGTCGGGAACATCATGGACGGCCACCTGCTCGACCAGCTGGCCGCGCAGCACGAAATCGACATGGTGTTCCATCTCGCAGCCCTCCTCTCGACGCGCGGCGAGCGACATCCTGAGCTCGCGCACCACGTCAACGTGGAGGGCACCATGAATGTCCTGCGCGTTGCGCAGAAGCAGTCTTCGCGCTCAGGCCAGCCGGTCCGCTTTCTCTTCCCGAGCTCCATCGCCGTCTACGGTTTGCCCTCGCTCGAGACCAAACGCGCCGTCGGCAAAGTGCGCGAAGAGCAATGGACCGTCCCGATCACGATGTACGGCTGCAACAAGCTGTACTGCGAACACCTCGGGCGCTACTTCACGCTCTACGTCGGTCAGATTGGGGCGCTGGCGGCGGCTGCGCGCGTCGACTTTCGCGCATTGCGCTTCCCGGGCCTCATGTCGGCTGACACGGTGCCCGCCGGCGGGACCAGCGACTACGGTCCGGAGATGATCCACGCGGCGGCGGAGGGCCGCCCCTACCACAGCTTCGTCGAGGCCGACGCCATCCTCCCGTTCATGGCCATGCCCGACGCAGTCCGCGCGCTCATCGAGCTGTCGCGCGCGAAGCGCGCGAGCCTATCCTCGTGCGTTTACAATATCGGGGCCTTCAGCGTCAGCGCCGGCGAAATCGCCGACCGCGTGCGCAAAGCATTCCGGGGCGCCGAGATTGACCATCGGCCGGACCCCGTCCGCGCCAAGATCGTTGCGTCATGGCCCGAAGACGTCGACGACTCGCGCGCCCGCGCCGATTGGGCATGGCGACCGCAGTACGATTGGGACGCGGCATTCGACGAGTACCTCGTGCCCCGCGTGCGCGAATTTTACGCGCCTCGTTGAGCCTGCGTTCGGATTCATCCTGTGCGGGCCGCGCGCGTGGTAAAAGGCGCCACGCTGCGACGCCATGGATCACGGAAGCGCTCGAAGGCTAGGAGCAGCATGGTGCAAGAGTCCGGGAGGTTCGTGTAACGATTGTTTCTGTCGGGCCGATAGCTCAGTCGGTAGAGCTGCGGACTTTTAATCCGTAGGTCGCGGGTTCGAGTCCCGCTCGGCCCACAAGTTCCAACATGCTGAATTCGCTCGTGATTGCGGCGAGCGACGAAGGGCTCGGACCTTGGCTGGAAGCTGCGTGATCCTTACGTGATCCTTCGCCGCAGGGCGTCTGACGCGCCGCCCGGTCCATCGCACTGTCCGCAAAGTGCGCGTACCTCTCGGTCACCAAGACGCTCGAGTGCCCGAGCATCTCGCGCACTTCTTCGAGCGACCAGCGCCGGCCCCACCACCCGGCGACCAGCGAGCTCGCGCAGGTGTGCCGCAAATCGTGCCACCGCACCCTGCGCTCTATTCCGGCCGCGCGCATCCACTCGTGGAAGAGATCCACCTTCGCATCGCGCAACACCTTCCCGTCCTCGGTTCGGATCCGTCGACTCGCCTTCGGCGTGCCGACCTGGCGCCGCGTTCCGCTCGCCGTCGGAAAGACGAGGCCGAGCGGATTCGAGGGCGCGTACGTCGGGAGCAGGGCAAGCCAGCGTTTTGCGGCTTCGAGCGCGACGCCGAACAGCGGGACCCGGCGGGTCTTGCCGCTCTTCGTCGTTTTCCCCTGGCTCCCGAAGCGCACGACCACGTGCGGCTTGGCGGCATCGAGGTGCAGATCGCGCACCTCG
>JBAULD010000953.1:0-5601 GCA_049578005.1 Polyangiaceae bacterium | reverse complement strand
ATGTAGGGCAGCCCCTCGGCGCTCACTCCGTAGTCGTAGACGTGGGCGGCGTGCTTGCTCTGGAGCTTCGCCGCGGCGCGCGCCTCGATCTCGAACCGGGCGCGCGCCTCGGGGTGCTGCGCGAACTGGGGTTTGATGAGTTTAATCGCGACGCGCGTCCCGAGCGTCGCATGCACGCCCTCCCAGACGGTGCCCATGCCGCCGCTGCCGATCGGGCGGACAACACGGTACTTGCCGGCGATCATCGATCCGACCATCGTCGAAGCGTCGGATTTGCGGGGCGCAGAGCTCATGATCGCGCTTCCTCAAGGGTACCGGATCGCCGGTCGCCAGTGAAAGACGGCGGAGCGCCGTTGCCGCTGCGGCCTCATTTGGGCGAGTATGCGGGCGCAATGCCGGCGCTCCCTCGCACATTCCTGCTTCGAAGTTCGCTGGCCTGGGCCGTTTACGCGGCGGGGTGCGATAACGAACCGAGCAAGGTCGACGCGGTGGTCGACGTGGCACATGCCTCGCCCCCGGCAACGACGGCGCCCGCGCCTCCCGAACCGCCTTCGGCCCCCGAAATCATCGTCGACAACGCGAACGTGTCGGTCGGAAGCGACCGGGTCCCGGCTAGCGATCCGGGTTTGGCCGACAAGGTCGCGGTGTTCGTCACCGGGCGGCCGGCCATCGCCGGGGCGTCGGTCGACATCGTCGCGATGCGCAATTGCAAGCCATCCGCGGTGGTCGCGGTCGTCGCCGCCCTGCGGCGGGCGAAGGCGAGCGGCGTGAACGTCAAGACCGAGGCCCGCGACGGGACGACCCAGAAGCTTTCCTTGGCTTTTCCGACGGGCGTTCCCGACTGCGCCACCGTCGCGTGGATCGCCAAAGATGGGGCCATCGACGTGTGGCCCGCCGGAGGAGGCACGGCCAAGCGCGTCGTCAAGGGCATGGCGGGACCGGACATGACGATCGGGACCGAGGCGGTGCGCAGACAGACGAATGCGTGCAGCGTTTCTCCCCTGATCGTCGGGGCCGAGGAGCGTTTCCCCTGGGGCTTGGTGTTCGACCTCGCGAACATCTCGATGCAGTTGCCGGGGACGCGTTCGAGCGGCGTCGTGCTGGTCACAAATGCCGTTCCAGGGCGGAAGCTGGCTCTGGAGACGCAGTGACGGTTGTTTCGGGCTCGCGGTACCATCGAGCCACGACCCTCAGTTTGGCGAGCTCCCGCACCAGCCGCTCGGCCTGGAGCTCGTAGAGCGGTATCGCGAGGGCGGCGGGCAGAGCGCGAAACACTTGCTGCGCGGTCGACAGATCGCACCCCGAGATCCGGACCATGGTGACGGCCCCGTCGAATGCCGCCTCTGCAGATACCGCCGAATCGACGCGTACGCGGCACTTGGGAACGCGGATGGTCCCGTGCTCGATGTCGCGCAATGCCTCCTTCGTGGCGAGCACGATCAGTCGGTCGCGTTCTTCGAGGCGCACGTCGTCCGACGGAAACCAATCGGGGGATTTGCCGGCGCGCTCCAAGAGGACGGGGATTACCCCGAAGCCGAGACCCACTTGGCCCACGAGTCGGCCTCGCATGCTGTCGCCGGCCACAATCTGGTACTCGGTCACGATGCCGATTCTGTCGCCGATGTGCAGCAGGCTATGGATGCCTTCGCCGAGAGCCGCGGTTGCGAACGCCTCGGCGGCGAGCGAGTACACGCCGAGCGGACGCGCGCCTGCGACCAGCTTGGCGATATTTTCCCGGAACGAGGCGTCGTCGCTTCGGATGATGACCCTGCAGCGCGGATTCGCGGCCCTCGCCACGAGTGCAGCTTCCAGGTTGACGACTTCGTCGTCGCTCAATGCCACGATGCTGCGGGCCGATCGCAGGCGCACCTTTTCGATCGAGTCTTTGAGCGTGCCCACGACGTAGGGAACCGAGAGCGCCGCTTCATCGGCGGGAAAGGTCTCGGCCAGAACGATGATCGGCTGTCCGAGTTTTCGCAGGAAGGCCGCTATCTGTTCGCCGATTGGGCTCATTCCAATCAAGACGACGTGGTCGCCTCTCGGGAAGGGCGGCCGATGCCGGCGGAACTGGAAACGCACCGACAAGACGCGCTCGGTGAGAAACGCGTAGAGAATGCCTATTCCCACGGTTCCGGACACGCTCATGAGAACACTGAAAACGTGCAACCAGGGCGGGATGGGAAATGGGAGCCGCAGCTGTCCGAAGAGGTTGTCGTACCCCCCGAGAATGAGAACCATCCCGACGTTGAGGGCGTCTTGCCATCCCACCTCCGGATAGTGAGCCCAATAGAGGAGCGACCCGAGCGAGTAGAGGCTCGAGATGGCGATTGCGGAAGCCATCACGACGCGGCGCATCTGGGACCCGCCGAACCAAACGCGCGAGGCTTGGGCTTTGAGCGCGGCCCACGTGAACGCCCGGCGAAAGCCGTTCCACCAGCCTTCGGCTCGAGGCTCCGCCGCGCGGGGCGCCTCCGTTCGCAAGACCGAATCGCTCGGGCCGCTCAGCTCGAGATACGTCACCGCGTCGCCCGGTTCGAGGCGGGAGCCGCATTCCCAATCCTGAAAATCGCGCCAGCTCGACGCGGCGCTGGGTCGATGACCGACGATCCGGCGGTTCGAGGCGTTGAGCTCTCCGAGGTCGCGGCCGGACCACGGGTGCCCCGGCGATAGCGTGAGGCCGACGACACGCACCAGGTGTTCTTCCAAGTGGAACAGGCCGGCCGTGCCGTCCCCCGTCTCGTCCGCAAGAGCCGCGAGCGCGAAGGCAGGTGCGGAGAGCTCGCTCGGCTCGTACGCGACGAAGTTCGTCAGATGGGCCGCCAAGAGCTCGTTCAGGTTCTTTTGGGCCGAGCGGACGACGATGCGAATATCCTGGCGGAGCGAACGGACGGCGAATGCGGCGGCGATATTGATCCGTTCGTCGCGCGTGACGAGGAGGACGGCGCGGCTGCGAGCGATGTGGGCCTCTTCGAGGACACGTGCGCTGCGGCAATCCCCGATGGTGAGGGAGGCCAGAAGGGACGGAAATTGCGGAATTTCCCACGCGTCGCGCGGGTGCAAATCGACCCCGTGGATGGGTACGCCGAAGTGCTTGAGCGCGGCCACGCAGCTCTGCCCCAGACGCCCGAGGCCGCAGACGACCACGCCCCGGGGGTCGGCATCGGGCAACGAGGGGGTGTTCTGCGGGGCACGCATCGGCCGACAGCCTACTCCGAGCCGTCGCAGCGCGTGCGACGCGCCGGGCCCGTTTCGGAGCTCGGTACCATTCAATGGGGTGCTGTACTAAGAAGGGCGCGTGCAAGCGGTCGTGCTCGCTGGCGGTCTCGCGACGAGGATGCGTCCGCGCACCCTCACCGTACCCAAGTCGATGCTCGAGGTCGCGGGTCGCCCCTTCGTGGATTGGCAGCTCGAGCGCCTGGCCGCGTCCGGATTCCAAGAAGTCGTCATGTGCGTCGCGCATCTCGGCGAGCAGATTCGTGCCCATGTCCGCGACGGCGCGCGTTTTGGCTTGCGGGTCGCGTGGTCCGAAGACGGAGGTAAGCTTCTAGGAACGGCCGGCGCCATCCGCTCCGCGCTGCATCTCCTCGCGGAGACTTTTCTCGTGACCTACGGCGACAGCTACCTTCCGTTCGACTATTCCGAGCCGCTTCGAATGCTCGAGGCCCACGGAGACTGCGACGGCGTCATGTCGGTCTACAAGAACGACGGAAAGTGGGACGCCTCCAACGTCGTGACCGACGGCGCTTGGGTGATTCGCTACGAGAAGGGCGCTCGCGACCCGGCGTTCGATCACATCGACTACGGCGCGACCTCGCTGCGTCGCGCTCTCGTCACTGCGCTGCCTCTCGGCGAGCCTCGGGGGCTCGACGCGCTCCAGCACGAGCTTTCGAGGCGGAAGCGCTTGCGAGCATGCGTGGCCCATGCGAGGTTTTTCGAGGTCGGGTCCCCGGAGGGGTTGGAGGAGCTCGATCGACACCTTCGAACGAGAGCGTCGACACCATGATTGTTTCACGTGCGCCCGTGCGGTTTTCTCTAGGCGGCGGGGGCACCGACCTGCCGAGCTACTCGCGCGAACACGGCGGGTTCGTCGTCGCTGCCGCGGTCGACAAGTTCGTCTTCGTCTGCGTCGCGCGGCGCTTCCACGACACGATCCGCCTCGCCTACTCCGAGAGCGAGATCGTCGACTCCGTGCACCAGATCAAGCACCGCATCTTCCGCGCTGCGCTCCAGACGACAGGTCTCGACAAGGGCCTCGAGCTCCACAGTCTCGCCGATGTACCGGCGAACACCGGGCTGGGTTCGTCGAGCACGTTCACGGTCGCCCTTCTCAACGGCCTTCACGCCTTCAAGCGGGAGTTCGTTCCCGCCGAGCAGCTCGCGAAAGAGGCGTGTCACCTCGAGATCGACGTTCTGAAAGAGCCGATTGGCAAACAGGATCAATACATCGCGGCGTACGGCGGCATCAGCGCGATGAACTTTCATCCCGACGGGTCGGTCGACGTCGAGCGCTTGCCGATCCGCGAAGAAGTCATCGACGAGCTCGAGTCGAACCTCGTCATCTATTATTCGGGAATCGAGCGCGCGGCCTCGACCGTCCTGAAGGAGCAGGCCCGCACCATCGTCGAGAACAAGGACGACGCCGTGCAACGGATGCACCGGATCAAGCAGCTCGGATACGAGACCAAACTCGTCTTGGTATCCGGCCAGATCGACAAGTACGGCGAGATGTTGCACGAGCACTGGATGAACAAGCGCAAGCTTGCCTCCAACATGGCCGACTCGGCGATTGACGAGCACTACGATGCGGCCCGAAAAGCGGGCGCGATCGGGGGCAAGCTGATGGGCGCCGGCGGGGGGGGCTTCTTCATGTTTTACGTCCGGGCGGCCGATCGCCGACGCGTTCACGACGCGCTCGCCGCGCGAGGCTTGCGCCCGATGCGCTTCCGCTTCGATTTCGACGGCGCGCGAATCATGGCGAACTTTCACAGGTCTTGAGCGAGAGGTCTTAACGGCAATGGATAGTTTCACGAAGAAGTACCTCGACGAGAGCGTCGAGCTGATTCGAAAGCTCGATATCGGAAGCGTGGAGGCTCTCGCCGACGGGCTGGCCGGAGTGCGCGCCACCGGACGCCTCTTCATCCTCGGAGTGGGCGGCAGCGCGGGGCATGCCGGGCATGCGGTCAACGACTTCCGCAAGCTCTGCGGCTTCGAAGCGTACGCCCCGACCGACAACGTGAGCGAGCTCACGGCGCGGGTCAACGACGAGGGCTGGGACACCTGCTTTTCCGAGTGGCTACGCGCGTCGCGTTTGAGGGCTGGCGACGGTGTTCTCGTCTTCTCGGTAGGGGGCGGCAACCGCGAGAAGAACGTCAGCGTGAACCTGGTGCGATCTGTCGAGTTGGCACGCGAAGTCGGGGCCAAAGTGTTCGGGATCGTCGGCCGCGACGGAGGCTTTACGAAGCAAGTCGCCGACGCGTGCGTAGTCATTCCGACCGTCGCCAGCGATCGCGTCACGCCTCACACCGAAGGGTTCTGCGCCGTCGTGTGGCATTTGCTCGTCAGCCATCCCACGCTGCAACGGTCTTCGACCAAGTGGGAGAG
>JBAULD010000952.1:0-6084 GCA_049578005.1 Polyangiaceae bacterium | reverse complement strand
GTTTGGCGCTGATCGCGTAACTGCCACCATCCTCGTGGGCCCGCTTCTTCGGCTGGCTGCTCGCCGGGCTGGTCGTCTACTCGGCGTACGGATTCCGGCACGCCCGCGGTTCTCAGTAGAGCCGCCGCGCTAAAAGGCATAGGCGGCCGCCCCTTTACACGCTCGATGGGGTGATTAACTGATGGTCAACCGATGCAATCAGCCCTCGGCCGTCGATGGTCGAGAGCGCTGCGTCGAGCGTAACTCAGGACGCGAGCGAGCGCCTACGCGCTTTCGCTTGCATGCGTTCGGGAGTCGTCCCGGCGCGCGCGCACCCACCCGAGGAGGAGGAGTTCATGCTGACTGGCTGGAGAGACTTCGACGACACTTTACGAGCGTTCGATCAGCTGCAGCGGCGCATCGACCGTACGTTCGACAGTTGGGCCGCGCCCTCGCCCGCGG
Organism: Polyangiaceae bacterium; assembly: GCA_049578005.1. Classification (GTDB taxonomy): domain Bacteria; phylum Myxococcota_A; class Polyangia; order Polyangiales; family Polyangiaceae; genus Palsa-1150. The sequence continues at coordinate 5,643 of JBAULD010000952.1, read as the reverse complement.
CCGATCGGCTTCGCCGGCGAGCGACCGCTTCGTGGCCGGCGACCAACGTCTTCGAGACCAAAGAGTCCTTCATCGTGAAAGCCGAGGTACCCGGGCTGGCCGAGAACGACGTGTCGGTCTCTGTCGAGGACGATGCGCTCGTCGTACGGGGGGAGCGAAAGTGTACGGCTCCAGAAGGGTACACGGCGCATTTGCGAGAGCGTGCGTCCGTAGCGTTCACACGCAAGTTGCCGCTACCAGCTCGCGTCGACGCAGACGGGGTTGCAGCCACTCTCCGCGACGGCGTTCTGACGATCACACTGCCCAAAGCCAAAGACGCCCTGCCCCGACAGGTGACCGTCAAGGCGGGCTGAAATCAAGAATCTCAGGAGGAAGTCATGAGCGACATCACTTCGGTTCGTGAAAGCAACGGCTCGATCTCTAGCCGCCCGTTGGCGCGCCGCGGCATAGCGCCGCCGGTCGATGTGTTCGAGAATGCCGACGAGCTCCTCATCGTCGCGGACGTACCCGGTGTTCGAGGCGACGAGATCGACCTTCGTGTCGAGAACGACATGCTGAGCCTTCATGCCAGACGCGCCGTCGCGCAAGAGGCGCCTCCGGCGCTCGTCCGCGAGTACGAAGAAGTCGACTTTTCGACGACGTTCCGCATCCCCGCGGGAATCGACGCCGCAGCGATCGTAGCCGAGACCAAGAACGGGACGCTCGTCGTACGACTCCCGAAAGCCGCGGGGGCAAAACCGCGCAAGGTCCCGGTCCGCTGAAGACTGAGGACCCGTGCGGTCTAGCGGCGCTCGTAGACGCTGACGATCGGTACTCCGTCGTGCCTCACGATGTACGCGGGGGCGTCCGTTCCGAGGGCGACCCAGATCGAGTAGTCGACTTCGTTCATGTGGAGTTCGTGCTCCACGAGGGCCTCGGTCGCCTCACTCGGCGAACCCACCGGGCGAAGGTCGCGCCGCACGCGGCCCTCTTGCTGCATCCGCGACCAGGCGTCCCACGTCGTGTCGTGAATGTAGACGGAAGCTCCCTTGGCCGCCTTCGCGTTCAAATACTCTTCCGCAGCGTTCTGCGAGGTAAACCCCCAAAACTGGCGGTTCAAGCCCAAGTCGGCGCCTCCCGCCGTCCCCCCTACGATCGGGACGTACGAAGACAGCCCGAACGGGAACGAGTGCAAAGTCACAGTCAGCGGCGCAAGGAAAACGCTTGCCCACAGCGCGCCTTCTGCGGTCGTCCACCGGCGTTCGGAAAGCGCGGGCAACGCCGAGCGCATCGCCGAAACGACCAGGTCGAAGCCGCGCCCGGCCACGAGCGCGAGTACCGGATAGGCAGGCAACCAGTGCTTCGTCCCTCCGAAGATCGGGGTCGCAGGCAAGAAGAAGGGACCGACGGCGACGGCAAACGACAAGAAAAGGAGCAAGTCGGTTTCGCGTGGGTCTCCCGGCGGCATGTCGGCGGGTTGGTGGAAGAGTCGCCGGACCCAGGCTCCGAGCCGCCGGGCGCCGGCGACCGCGCGGTCGACGAACCCGACGCCGAAAAGGAGAAGCGTCACTCCAGGCACGGTCGCGAGGACCATCAAGGGCAAATAGCCCTTTGGCGATGGCGGCCCGAAGTAGTTCTTCCCCAAGAACTCCATATTGTAATACTCGTGGTGCAAGTGAAATTCGACGTACCACTGCACACGAGCGAACGTGTCGTTCCAGAGATAGGGCCATAGCGCGAGGAATACGAGGGGTCCGACGATGGCCATCGACACGAGGCTAGTCGGGATCGACAGCCGTCCCGCTGCCAGTCCTCGCGCGATTGCGCGCCGATGAACGAAGAGCGCGTGGGGCGCGAGCGCGAATGGCAGAAACCAGGAGTTGAGCTTGGTCTCGAGGGCCAGCCCGAAGACGACGCCCGTGGCGAGCGCCCAGCCGAGACCCCGCCGCTCCTGCGCGCGCCAGTGTACGTACACGCAAAGAATCCACATCGCCGTGATCGGGATGTCGAAGCAGGCGAGGTGCGCGTGGAAGAAGACGCGCGGCATCAGCGCGAAGAAGGTCGCAGCCGCCACGCCCGAGCGTCGATTCCAGGCGCGCGCTCCGAAGATGTACGTCGTCCAAACTGCGGCTGCTCCGCATGCCATTCCCGGCAGTCGGAACCCTGTGCTTGCGTCGGCGACTACGTGCCACTTCTGGTGCAAGAGGTACTCGGAAATCCCGAAGAGCGACTTCATGAGTGCCGGATGCTCGCGGTTGTAGCTCCACGCCGGGTCGATGGCTCCCTGCTGCAGCGCTGCGCTCCCGTGGTCGAGCAGCATTCGCCACCAGGCCGCATACTGGGTGCCTGCCTGAAAGTAGAAAGTCTCGTCGCGGGTGAATCCGAGCGACCCAGCCGTGGTCAGAAGCCACGTGAGATACACGAGGGCAAGCGCGGCGCCGACGATGTGGTCGCGCCACCCGATCGGCGAAGCGAAGCCTCGCCTCCACGCAGTCCACGCTTCTGACGCCGAAGGGAGCCTCACCGCGTGGCCGCCTCGAAACAGTACAGGCGCCGCTCGCCGCTCGACGTGATGTCGGCGGTGAGGTCCTCTTGCCTGCCGGAGAGCTGGGCCGTGTCGAACTCGAATTGCTTCCAGCCCTCGCCGTCGCGGTGGACGACCGTGCCCAGGGTCGAGCTTCCCACCGAAAAGGTCACGGTGATGGGCGCTCCCTTCAAATGCTCTGCTTCGACATAAAGCGCGTGGTGGCCCGATAGGGCTCGTCCGAAGCGGACGCCGAGGAAGCGTAGGCGAACCGTCCCGCCGCTCGGCGGGGCGTAAATACAGCGGTGTGGGACGTAGTCGAGATCTGCGACGACGCTCACGCCCACGAACGCTCCGCCGGGACATCCAAAGCGGTCTCCGGGAATGGCTGGACCGAACCCCAGCCCGCCACTCTGAGTCGGCAGGTGGACGAACGGACAGTCGCGATCCCCCGCCGACACGCGCATCCGATCCGGACGGACCGCCGACACGAGGTCGTCGAGGACCGGGAGAGGTGCGGGGTTTTCCAGCGTCGTCACGGCCACGCCGCCGAAGTGTTGCTCGGCGGACCGCCGCCATGTCCGAAGCGCGGGTACGTGGGCTCCGCGGATGGAGACTTCGAACGCCCGCGGGAAACGCGACTCATCCGGCCGTGCCTCCCGTTCGAGCGTGGCGATTGTCGGGCCGAAATGTGCGCGCCCAAGGGGGTCGGCCCAACGGGGAGCAAAAGCCACGAGGTCTTCCGGCTTCGCGTGCTGCGAGACGTAATCGCGCGCGGCCTCCCAGTCGCGCCCGGGAACGACCGCCTGCGTTTGCGCAGCGTGAGCACCAAGCTCGAGCAGGCCAGCGGCCGGTACGGCGGCAAACGCCCACCTCCGCCAACCGCGCGGTCCTGGTATCGACTCCGGGGTCACGGCGCGCAAGCTACCATGTGGCTTTGCGGCTCGTCACGGCCTTGGCATCGTGTAAGTTCGCGCCGTGCGACTGCTCGATTGGATCGCTGGTGACCGCGCGGCGGCACGCCCGGTCCTTCCATTCGGAGTTCGACCGAGCACGTGGTTCTACGTGGTCGTGGCGGTCCTCGCTTCGGCGCCGGCTTGGATCGTCCGCCATCCGCCGATGCAAGATCTGCCGTTTCACTTGGCGACGATCCGCGCGATCCGCAGCTTCTCCGATCCAGCCTACGGATTCGATCGGAACTTCATCCTGACGTTCGGCCGGACGCAGTACGTCGTCTATTATTTGTTCGGCGCGGCGCTGGCGCTCTTCGTCGGTGTGATCGGCGCGAACGTCATCCTCGTGTCGGCGTGTCTAGGCGGAACCGTGCTGGCCTTGCGCTCGCTGCTCGGCGCGCTCGGGCGCGACGAACGACTTTGTCTTCTCGTCGTGCCGCTCCTGGTCAACGTCATGTTCATGTACGGCCTCCTCCCGTTTCTGCTGGCCGTCCCGATCATGCTTTGGGGGTTCGCCGTCGCGGTTCGGCACTTCGAGCGCCCCGCTCTGCGCACGGGAGCACTCCTATGCGTGTTGGCGCTCGCTCTCTTCTACTCCCACATCCTTCCTTTCGGTCTCTTCTGCATCGGTTACGCCTCGATGTTCCCGTGGAGGAAGCCCGAGCGATGGGTGCCCAGCGCTTGGCCGGCGCTCCCGGTGGGCCTCGTCCTCGTCTGGTGGACGTTCTTCACCGCCGCCGGAAGGCTCGCCCGGGGTGCCGCGACCGACAACGCCGCGGACCCGCACCGGCCGATGGATTCGGCAATTCTCGACCTTCCCAATTGGTTCACGAACGTCTTCCGGGACACGAGCGACGAGCGAACGCTCGTGGCGCTCGCCGTAATCGTCGTCGGCGCGCTGGGACTGTCGTTAGGCGACTCCGATCGGTCGAGGCCGATCGCTCGCCGTTACACGCTGGTCCCGATCGCTTGCATCTTCTTCTACTTCATCCTGCCCGAGGGACACGGCTACATCTGGCTCATCGCGCAGCGATTCCCGATCCTCTTCGCCATCACGGCCATTCCGCTCATTCGCATGCCCCGAGGCGTGCGGGGCTTGATCGTCACGGCCGCGGCGCTGGCCGTCGGCGGAGCCTCGGTGGTAAACGTGTGCCAACACTTCATTCGCTTCGAGCTCGAGGAAGTGGGCGACATTGACGGCGCGATCCAGGCGATGGAGCCGAACCGTCGCGTCTGCGCGCTCATTTACGACAAGACGTCGGCGATCATGCAAAACCAGCCCTTTTTGCATTTCGGGTCCTACTATCAGGTACAAAAAGGCGGCATCGTGATGTTCACGTATGCGGGATATGCGCATTGGCCCATCGACTTCCGCCCGGACAAATACCCGCCGCCGGGGGGTCCGGCGCGGCTTCGGTGGGAGTGGACCCCCGAGCTCGTGCCGATGAGTGAAGTCTATCCGTACTACGACTACGTTCTGACGCGCGGAGCCGGGTTCCGGCCGCCTGCCGGCACGTACCACGTGAAGTTTCGCGATTCACACTGGTCGGTCTGGGAGAAGGACGCGCGATGAGCTCCTTTCTCCGGAGGTTCGCGGCCGCGCGTCCGAGAGACCAATCCGCCTGGTGGCGCGCGCTTGCGCTCCTCGGCGTCGGGACCGTCTTCGTCAGCGCTCTCGACGTCTTGCTCCAGCCGTTCTTTCAAAACATGTCGCTGTACGGGTTTCACGACTGGGACTCGCACACGGCGTATCGCTACGTGACCGTTCTCAGCTTGAAGCGCTACTTCGAGCCGCCCTGGTGGCATCCGTGGCTGTGCGGCGGCTTTCCGGGATGGGCCTATGTCGAAGGTGCGACCAACTTCGTTTCGCCGTATCTGCCGTTCTATCTGCTCTTGCCCATTCAAGCCGCCGAGCGTTTCGAGGTCTTGGGCGAGGCCATCGTAGGGCTCGTTTCCGCCTACCTCCTCGCGGGTCGATTCACACGAAGCATGGCCGTGCGAGCACTCGTCGCGGTCGCCTACGCGATAAACGGTCGATGGACCTTGCAGGCGTCGGTCGGGCACACGTGGCATCTGCAATACGGTTGGCTGCCGCTCGCCGTCTACTTCTTCGACGTCTCTCTCGACACGGGCAAACGCCGCTTTGCCGTGTACTCGGGAGCCGTCCTCGCCGTCATCGTTTACCTG
>JBAULD010000951.1:0-1821 GCA_049578005.1 Polyangiaceae bacterium | reverse complement strand
GCGCACGTGCGGACGGTCCCGCCGCACTCTCTCGTCGTCTGATCGTATGTGGACTTCGCCAGAAGTCCGAAGATGGCTCCCGCCGCCATTCCGCCCAGCCCGACGACCCCGAGGGTAATCCCCAGCGCTCGTCGTGTGGTGTCGCTCTCTCCGGCGGCCGACGCGGTGCCCTCCGCCGGTGCCGACGTCGAAATCAAGACGACTCGCACGGGACGGTCCACTTCGCCCTCGCGGACGAGGAGTGTGGTCTCGTTCTTCCGAAAGCCGTCGGCCTCGAAGGTGAAGTGGTGTTCGCCGGGGTCGACCAGGGTCGCCGACCCGTCGAGCCTCTCGAGCAACGATTCTCCGTCCATTGTGACGTGCACGGCGCCTAGGTCGTGGCCGGCCGCATCTTTCGCGGCGAAGACCAACCTGGGAATCGCGGACTCCACTTCCTTGAGTCGCTGTCCGCAGTCTTCGCGGACCGCGCCGGGACAGCTCGCCGCCGTGCAGACGGCGAGGGTCGCCCGCGCTTCGCGGAGCTTGCCCGTACGCTGGAGGTCCTGCGCGGCCTCGTTGGCCGCGACGCACTCCTGCTTCGACGGCTCGGCGGCGAACCCGGGAGAGGCAGAGAGCAAGAGAGTCGCGCAAATGGGAAGCAAGAACGAACGACGCATCATAGGCACTCGAGTTTCCACTGCTTCTTGCCTGTCTTGGAATCGACCGTGTACGGAGGCTGACAATTCGGGCCTTGGGCGGGTGCGGCGGACGGTGCGGGCGCGGTTTTCTTCGGTGGAGAAGGCGGTGGGGCCGCAGCCTGCTGGCGCGGCTTCTCCAGAGGGACGACGGGCAAATCGTCGGCTGCGATCTCCTTCGGAACGGGCAGCGGGGTCAAGCTCGACGGCACTTCCGGCGGAACGTCTTGGGCCGACTTCGCGGCGATGACCGAGCCGACGGTCATCTCGGTGCTGGCCGTGGATGTCTTGTTCGAGACCAGCCATATGAGGCTGACAAACGCGAGGCTGAACGCCAACGCTCCCCCGACGACGAAGACCGCCCGCTTGGAAACGCCATGAGCGGGAGGCCCCCCCGATGAGGCCACGGGCCGGCCGGTCGTGGGGAATCGCGAGTTCGGGGGACCCGCTCCCTTTCCGCCGCGGAGCGTTCGGTCGGCGACTTCGCGACCGAGCGTGATTTTCGGGGCGCTCGTGAGGGGGTTGCCGTGGATTTCCTGGTACGCGCCGCGAAGGGCGGCCTGCATGTGCGCGGCGTCGGGCCAGCGCATTTCTTTGGAGAACTCGAGGGCCCGGTCGACGACGTTCGCGATGGGCGCCTTCACCTCGGCTGCGATCGACAAGAGCGGCGGGGCTGGCTTGGTGATCGCGCTGGCGAGCTGCTCGTTGACGGTCTTCCCGTCGTGCACGCTGCGGCCCGACAGAAGGCAAAACATGGTGGCGCCGACCGCCCAAAGGTCGCTCCGCTCGTCGACCTCGTCCGAAAGCCCGCGCGCGTGCTCGGGAGCCATGTACGCCGGCGTTCCGACCATCGCCCCGGCTTGGGTCATGCCCTTGTTCGACGAGAGCTCCCGAAGCCGAGCAATGCCGAAGTCGAGCACCTTGACCTGGCCCGAACGCGTCAGAAAGACGTTCTCCGGCTTGAGGTCGCGGTGGACGATGCCTTTGGCGTGTGCGGCGATGAGCACGTCGAGGAGCTTGTCGGTCGCGATGACCACCTCGTCTTGAGGCATTCGGCCGCCGAGGCGGAGCCCCCGCTCTTCGAGCGTTTCGCCGTCGAGGAGCTCGGTGACGAGAAAGAGCGACCCGTCTTCGGCGGTGTCGTCGT